>JANYKK010000388.1 GCA_025361585.1 Methylobacter sp.
GGTTTTCGATGCCTACCAAAGCCATAAAGGCACCGGCGCATTCATCATCATCGACCGCCTGACCAACGGCACGGTCGGCGCGGGCATGATTACCGGCGACACCGGCGAAGAAAGCCTGCAACCGGTTAGCCCTGAAGAACGAGCGGCACGGTTTAGCCAAAAAGCCACTGCGATTGCCCTGTCCGGCTCAAGCGGCAAGGATGTAGCCTACCAACTGGAGCGGAAACTGTTTGATAACGGCCATGCCGCGACCGTCATGGAAACGCCAACTACATCATTAACAGCCGCCATCAAAAATGCCGGGTTGATTTGCTTATGCATTAATTACAGCGCCAATCTGGCGGACATTAGCTTTGACAGCGATACGCAATCTGTTGATGACATTTACAGCGCATTGAAAGACCGGAAGATTATCTATTAGCATCGGACGTAGGGAGGGAATACATCCGCCCCCTACGTGCTGTCTAATGTTTCATTGCTGATTTTATGCACGCCCCTAACAAGAAATTCAGTTCTGAGATTATTGCAAGATAAGGTAAGATAAAAATATCGCAATTAATCCCTCGACTCACCGCCACAAGCCTGAAAACCGTTACCTTAAAATGAAAAAATCTGAATACTCAAAAATAAAAGCTTCCGGCGTGGGCTATTTTATTAATAGCATCCAGACCTTATTTGTCGGCTTGTTAAGAATATGGACGATTCCCATCGTATTAATGTTGAGTGTCGCGTCAGGTTTTACCACCTACTACGGCTTGTCTAACTTTATCACCCCCTGGATTGCCCTAGTTATTACCGTTGCGATCCAATCCATTATCGTTATTTGTTCGCTGGAAATCGCCGGAATGCATTGGCAAGCCAACCGGATACGCTATTTTTCCGTAGTTTGTTCCTTGTTAATTGCGCTGACAGCCTCGGTTTCGTTCTCTTATTTCAAGTTTTATGAGATTTCCGAGCAGAAAAATCTGCACATTAACCGTTTAAATAAAATCAGAACCGATATAAAGTCCTATGTAGACCGCGTCTTAATCATTAAAGGCGAGGTTTTAAAACAAGAGCGTGCCGACATGGAAAAAGCGACGCTGGATGTACAGCAGGCCTACTTTGGAACGCATGAGAAAATTGCTGAAGGCTATAAAAAGCAAGTCGGCGAAGGACCTTTCTGGAAGCATTACAATCAGGTTTATCTGGAGAAAAAAGAGCAACAAGTGCAATTCAATCACGATTTTTCCGAATTGGACAAAGATATTCAAAAACTCCAAGTCAGCCTCAATGCATTGGACGTCGCAACGAATATTGAGAGCGCCTATTCTGAAATGCTGGAGAATTTCCAGAATGTACAGTTAAAAACCAACCTGTTATCCGGCAATATCGGCCAGTCCTTGCCGGAAGCGCCGTTATTGATGACTTACAACCAGTTTATAGCCGATGTTCAACCATCGGCAGCGATGTGGTCCGATTTTTCAGCATTCGCTTTTATTTGCGCATCCATGGTTGATTTTTTCACCGTGCTGTTGTCATATCGTCTTGAATTCACAGCCCCCGGCCCCTTAACCGCCGAGGAAGAAGAGCTGGTTTTTGAATGCTTAAGGCAGTTTACCGAGTTTCGAATCAATAAAAACGACGAACTCGAAATGATTATCGAAAAAACCGAAATAGAACGGGCGAGGCGTTACTCCGACTGGTCTAGAATGTTTGCCGTAGGCTTATTGTTAAGCCGCGGTTTCCTAAGAAAAATAGACGATAAAACCGTCGAATTCGCGCCTAATCTTTATCCATTGATTGCCGAGAAAATGGGCGATAAAATTAACCGGTTAAAAGCCGAGTCCAACATTGCTAGGCAAGCAAATGATGCATAGTTCCAGAACCGAAATCGATAAATGGTTTATTGAAGGCACCCTGGCAAGCGATGAACTCGCTGTTCCAGAGGTGTGGGATCCCGTTTTTGATATCGACCGCCAGCTTGTCCTTACCAAAATGGGCCCTTATTGGAAGCTGTTTTTACGCCCCGAAGGATTTGTTAAACGCTTTTATCACTTTGTTTATCCATTACCGGTTGAAAATTGGGTCGTCACCGAGCAGGTTAAGCTTTACGACGGTTTCTGCACGATAGCCGTGACGCTGAACATCCGCTTTCAAGCCACATTGAAATATGCCCGCAGCAATATGGACATCTTGTCCGACCTTAACGGGCATATAAAAACCGCCTATGAAGACCTCGTTATCAACCTGATCCATAAAGAGTTAGTTAAGTTATCGGATGGCGCATGGGTACAAAAAGGCTTAGCCGATATTGAAAATAAAATTTCTTTTGCAGTTAGCGAAATGCTGATTCTGCAAAACATCCAATCGCAAACATTATGCACCTTAAAACCCGCATTTAAAGACTTTCCCGACGTACAATTGGCTCAGGAAAGCGTTTATTTGTGCGTTATCAAAAAGAGTTATGAGCTTAACGAGGCGCAAAGAGAGGAATTATTTCGTCAAGAACAAGAAGCGGAAAAACAAAAACTGGAACACAAGCAAAAGCAGCTGGATCAATTTAATCGCTATGCCGAACTGGAACGCTTGAAGCAAGCCAAGGAAGCCTTAAATAAAAGGCTGTTGCTGGAAGAACAGGAAAAGCAGTTGCAGGAACAATTTGAAATTGAAACGCGACTCCATGCCGAAAAAGTTAAACATGAAAATACTTTGAAGGAAATATCCCTGGAAGCGGAGCTAGAAGAACAGAAAAAGCAAGAAACCCGCCTGAGAATTGCCGAACAAAAATCCCACATGGAAACCTTGGCACACCAGGCCAAGTTAAAAGCAAAAGAGCTGGAAGCCGATATTGCCAAATATGAAACCCAACAGGCCAGATGGAGGGAATCCAAAGATAAAATCCATACCCAACAAATCGCCTTTGAACAGCGCCAAAAACAAATGGAATTTGAAGCCGAAATCGAGAGCCAAAAGCGCCGTGAACAAAAACGTCTGGAACTGAAAAAGGAAAACTTCAAACACCGGAAGGAATCCGATGTTTATCTGCGCCGGGAAATTGAATTATTGGAACGCGAAAAACAACACCTGGAGCAGCAATTGGCGACCAGTGAGTCGACAAAACAAGACTGGGACGATCAGGATCAGCAATAAGCTGCTTGCCTTTGCTACCATCAGGCGGCTTTTATATATCCATGACCAGCATCGGCAAGCCGTAAGTTAAAACAAAATAGCTAAACGCCAGTAACACGCTGGCGCTCATTTTGTATGACAGCAGTTGTCGAAAAATATAGCTGACTATCGCCAAATACCACCCCAGCAGCAACACGCCTATGCCGATGGATACTTCTTCCGAGTATTCATAATGCTTCATTACCATCAGAAAATACATCCCTTCGGTAACCGTGGCCAATGTCATAATGAAATTCTCGCAGACAAAAATCGCTGTGAACAATTGATTAAAATATTGCCATTTTTTGTTGATCAGCAATAACACGCCGACGGACGAAAACGCCATGATCGTTCTCAAAAAAACTTCCAGAGAACCATCGGCAGGATCGGCAATCAGGCCTTCAACAATGCAGCCTGAAACAAGGTAAAACGCCACCGTTTTCCACATAAACGATTTTGTCGGCGTTAAGTCAGCGGGATTATTGATGAACCAGCAAAGCCAAAGATATTGAGTTAATAATTTCATAGGTGATCGAGAGGGTAAGCAGTTTTTTAGTCATTATTATTGCTAATGCAAATTTCCCATTATCCCAATCTGCGGAAAACCGGAAAAGCCCGCGTATACTACTTGATCCCGATTGAATTTCCAACTTTTAGACGCTACCCGTTACCTACCACTGTTTTGTGGCTGAATAAGCCTTTTCCAGCCATATGAAACAACTGTTTGTTCTAGCCTTTCCGGCGCATACTGAACTTTGATATCAAGGTATCAAACAGCCCTTCACGTTTGGGGTGCCCCGTAGTGATTAATCCCCCTCACCTGATACAAGCTTTAGCGCTCAAAAGCGCACCCCGTCCATTATTTTCACCGATGATTTAAAATGGCGTAAGCTTAGCCTCTCGCCACAGTTCATTGTTGTCATGCACTTGCTGTTAGATAAAAATATTATGGCTTAAGCATTTTGACAGGTGGATGCCCTTCCTGCCGAAT
>JANYKK010000138.1 GCA_025361585.1 Methylobacter sp.
TTGGCAGAGTTTTGCTATCGCTTTAATCGGCGATTTGTCCTTGAGGATATGCTACCCCGCCTATGTTACGTTGCGGCCAGAACTCCACCCATGCCCATGCGGCTGCTCAAGATGGCTGAAGATTATGGGTAATCAGGAAAACTTATGAATGAACTGAACGAACTAACTGGACTCCCCAATTCTCCAGCAAAATATATTGTGGGTATCGGTGCTTCGGCAGGTGGGTTAGAGGCAATCGAAGCATTTTTTAAGAAAATGCCGGCTAATTCGGGGTTGGCGTTTGTGGTGGTGCAGCATCTGTCGCCTGATTACAAAAGCTTGATGGTCGAGCTGTTATCAAAGCATACCGAAATGCCGGTCAATCGTATCGAAGACGGCGTTTTGGTCAAAGAAAACAATATCTATCTGTTACCCCCTCGCAAAAACCTCAGCTCGTTTCATGGTCGCTTGTTATTAACAGAGCAGGATCATTCGGAAGGACTCAATCTCCCTATCGATATATTTTTCCGTTCACTTGCCGAAGATATGGGCGAGTTTGCTATCAGTGTCGTGCTGTCCGGTACCGGCAGCGATGGTACGCGCGGCATTCGTGCGATTAAGGAGCGTGGCGGCATGGTCATGGTGCAAGATGATGAAACGGCCAAGTTTGACGGTATGCCCAAAAATGCGATTGCGACCGGCTTGGCGGATTTCATTTTATCGCCTGATGAAATGCCCAAACAATTGCTGTCTTTTGTCAAACATCCCTATGCGTCTACTCCGGAAACCGGTGAATTTCAAGGCGATGATAGCGATTTGACACGCATTTTTTTGATGCTGCGCGAAAAGAGCAAGGTTGATTTCACCTATTACAAACCCAGCACGGTATTGCGCCGTATAGAACGTCGGGTGACTATTAATCAGTTGCAGGATTTAAGCGAGTATGTGCGCTTTCTGCAAAACAATCCGAACGAAGTGGCGACCTTGTTTCAGGAGCTGCTGATCGGCGTCACCTGCTTTTTTCGCGACGAGTTGGCGTTTGATGAGTTGCGCGATAAATGACTGGAAAACCTGATTGAAAATTTACAGGACGATGAAATCAGGCTTTGGGTGGCTGCCTGTTCAACCGGCGAAGAAGCCTATTCATTAGCGATGTTGCTGGCGGAATACCGGGAGCATACCGGCGAGCATTTCAGGGTCAAAATTTTTGCTACCGACGTTGATCATAAGGCCATCGAAAAAGCCAGCAATGGCATTTATCCTGCCAGCATCGCTGCGGATGTGCCGCCTGACTTGTTAAGCAAATATTTTATGCGCCGCGAAGATAATTATCAGGTTAGCCAGAAAATCCGGGAAATGGTGGTGTTTGCACAACACAATCTGATTAAAGATCCGCCCTTCACCAATATTCACTTGTTAAGTTGTCGTAATGTGCTGATTTATCTGCAATCCATATTGCAACGCAAGATTTTGGCGCTATTCAACTTTTCCCTGGTCAAGGAAGGCGTTTTAATGCTGGGCGCCAGCGAATCGGTCGATTACTTCGATATGGTCGGGCCTAAATGGAAAATTTACCGTTCCAAAGGCAAATATAATTCAGGTATCGGTTTAGGCATTTCGGATCCTGCGCCGTTCATCAAGGGGGCTTTTCATAACGGGGCATCCGCTTCCGTTAACCGTTCCAATCTGGCTTATTATGCCGATGATCGGGTGCTCGACCGTTTTGTGTGCGGCATGGCGGATGATTTATTGCCATTTACCCTGATTGTTAATGAACACTCGGAAGTTACCCATGTATTTGGTGATGCCAAGGATTATCTGGCCTATCCCAGCGGCAAACTGGTGCAGGATGTCACCAAAATTGTCAAAAAGGATCTGTCCATTCCTATTGCTACCGGCATTAAACGTGCGTTAAGCAGCCATGACGATATTCTTTTGTCCAATATCCGTATTCGTGAAGCCCAGGATGTGCGTTCTTTGAATTTGCGGGTTAAATCGTTGCCCGGAAAAAAAGGCCAGGATCCGTTATTCGCTATTTTTATCAGCGAAACCGTTAAAAAAGACGTCTTAAGCGAGTCGGAGTCGTTGACATTCGACGTTAACCAGGAAGCGGAGCAACGTATCAGCGATCTGGAGCATGAATTGCAATTTACCAGGGAAAACCTGCAAGCCACGGTTGAAGAGCTGGAAACCTCCAATGAAGAGTTGCAGGCAACCAACGAAGAATTGCTCGCCAGTAATGAAGAGCTGCAAAGCACCAATGAAGAGTTGCAATCGGTTAATGAGGAGCTTTATACCGTCAATGCCGAATACCAAGGCAAAATTACCGAATTAACCTTGCTCAATAACGATCTGGATAACCTGTTTAACAGCACTCAAATCGCTACGCTGTTTTTGGATGAAAACCTGGATATTCGCCGCTATACGCCACGGCTGCAATCCATATTCCATATCATGGCGCATGATGTGGATCGTCCATACAGCCATTTGTCGCATCGTATCGTGGACATTAACCTGGGCGAGCTGATTGATTCGGTGATGCTCAATCACCAAACCATTGCTAAAGAGGTGCAAATAGAAGCAGGAAATTGGTACTTGCTGCGTATTTCGCCTTATACCATTTCGGACAATGTCTACGCAGGCGTTATCTTGACTTTTGTTGACATTGACCAGCTTAAAAAAACCCAATTTGAACTGCAACAGCGCGAACAGGAAGAAACGCAACGTTTGGCAACCATGGTGCTCTATTCTCATGACGCAATTACTTTGCAAACGCTGGATGGGCAAATTTTGACCTGGAACCGCGGCGCGGAAGAACTGTATGGCTGGACTGAAACGGAAGCGTTACCGATGAACTTTATGGCGCTGATACCCGAAACCGAAATAGCCAATGACCAACAGATGCGGATGAAGTTGAAAAACGGCACCCCGATTCCTGAATTTGAAGCACGGCGCATTGCAAAAAACGGCACTGTTTTTAGTGTCTGGCTGACGGTTTCAGTGCTCTATACTGAAAACCACCATCGCGAATTGATCACTTTTACCGAAAGGGATATACGTTCCAGGCAGTCGGCGGCAAATAACGATTGCGTAAGCTGCGTGCAACGTGTAACGACGATTGTGTTGGATAGCGAACAAGATGCCGTTATTTTGCTGGATCCCCAAGGCAACATCATGGACTGGAATCAGGGGGCGGAAAAACTTTACGGTTGGCAGGGGCAGGAGATGGTCAATATTAACATCACTGATCTGGTTCCGGCCCGGGAACGGGCGCTAACTCGCGAAAAAATTCAGTCACTCATTAACGGCGAGGCGAAGCAGCATGATTTAAAGGTGCAATGCTTAACCGAAGAGGGATGTGAAATCACGGCACGGTTGTCTGCCTCGGCGCTAGACAATCATAAGGGGCGAAGTCGTGATGATTGTTGTTACTGAGCGTCATCAGGATTAAGTTCAGCTTGCTACAAGGGGTTGCCAAGCGTCTTCAAAATTGCGTACGCGAAAGCGATACCGTGTCGCGTTTTGGCGGCGATGAATTCATGATCGTGCTGTCGGATTTTGAAGACGAGCAATCCATCACCTTGCATACTGCCGAGATTGCCCAAAATATTTTATCTGAATTGACCAAATCATTTGATTTATCCAGCAACAAATTTATGACTACAACCAGCATTGGTGTCGCCTTTTTTCCCAAGGACGGGCATTCGGTTGCCGAATTAATGAAAAATGCGGATACGGCGATGTACCATGCCAAAGAGCAGGGACGCAATAATTACCAATGTTATTCCGATGACATGCGCGAACAGGCTTTGACACGCAGCACCCTGGAAAATGATTTGCGTTCAGCGCTGGAAAACCAGGAGTTGGTGTTGTATTACCAACCTATTGTTAATTTGCAAACTTCCGAGATTGTGGGGTTTGAAGCTTTGATTCGTTGGCGGCATCCTAAACGCGGGCTTATTCCGCCTGATCTATTTATACCGATTGCGGAAGAAACGGGTTTGATTACCGGCATCGGTGATTGGGTGTTGCATAATGCGTGTCAGCAATTAAAACGGTGGCATGAAGCCGGAAACACCAGTTTGAAAATGTCGGTTAATTTATCGGCGCGACAGTTTATGCAACATGACCTGGTTGAAGCGGTAAACCATGTTTTGGCTTTATACTCTTTAGAACCTCGCTATCTGGAGCTGGAAATTACCGAAACGGTTATCATGAAAAACATGAGTCAAACCATCAAAATGCTTAAAGGCTTGCAGCATTTAGGCGTCACCATTTCGCTGGATGATTTTGGTACAGGTTATTCTTCGTTGACTTATCTTAAGCAGTTCCCGGTTAATGTATTGAAAATAGATCGCTCTTTTATAAGGGATATTCTGGAAGAAAATGACGATAAAGTGATAGTTAATTCCATTATCGCTATCGCGCAACACATGGGGATTAATATTATCACCGAAGGCATAGAACATCTGGAGCAGGCTAATTATCTGAAGAACCAGGGTTGCCAGTTTGGCCAGGGCTATTTTTTCGCAATGCCTTGCGTGGCTGAAGAATGCCTGTTTACAGTCAATAATTTTGGTTTTGAGAGCAAAGACTATCATCTTTAAAAACAAAAGCCGCGAGAACAACATCAACTCAGTTTGTACATCTATCCAATTCACCACCGCCCAATCCCAACGAGTAATCTTTCAAATTCAATGGATTGCTTGATTATATAAAGCTCGTTCTATGTAAGCTTTTCGGCATAAAAAATCGGTCAATGCTATATATGAATAGCGATTACTTTCGTTAAATGACAATAACTTGCCTGCCAAAGACCGACTTCCAATATTAAAAGTTGTCACGAAAATTAAGGGATGAATAATCTACTGATATAATAGACAAGATTCAGACGCCAGAAAAACAGCGCGTGACAGAACAACGCATGACTAATAACCCACTAATATAGTAAACTATACAAACATCACATCACGGTTAGCACGATGACTGCATCAAACAATGTAAACCCGCACGAAATCCATAAATTCGGCTCGATGGCGGAACGCTGGTGGGATACCCAGGGCGAGTTCAAAACCCTGCACGATATTAACCCGCTCAGGCTCCAGTTTATCCAGCGTTATGCGGATATTGCCGGGAAGCGCATCGTCGATGTCGGCTGCGGCGGCGGCATTTTAACCGAAGGCTTGGCTAAACAGGGCGCCGATGCGTTGGGCATCGATTTGAGCGAAGACCTGATCGACATCGCCGATTTACACGGGCTTGAGTCCGGCGTTGGTGCGCATTACCAAAAAATCAGCGCCGAAGACTTGGCCGAGCAACAGCCGGAAAGCTTCGATCATGTGACCTGCATGGAAATGCTCGAACATGTGCCGGATCCCGGCTCGATCATTTCCGCCTGCGCCAGAATGGTCAAACCCGGCGGCATGGTGTTTTTCTCGACGCTGAACCGCAAGCCCAAGGCCTATCTATTAGCTATCTTTGCAGCGGAATACGTGCTGCAAATGCTGCCCAAAGGTACGCACGACTTTAAAACCTTTATCAAACCGTCGGAGCTGTGCCAGACTGCGCGAGCCGCAGGCCTTGAATTACAGGGCATGGTCGGCATCGAATACAACCCGTTCAGCAAACGATTCAGCCTGGGCAAAGACATAGACGTCAATTACATCGCCGCCTTTAAGCGCCCCGCTTGAAACATGACCGCCGATTTCAAATTATCCTGCGTATTATTCGACCTGGACGGCACGTTGGTTGATACAGCGCCGGATTTGATTTCGTGCTTGAATCGGGCGCTAAACGTTCACGGCTTTGCTGCCACCGCAACTGAAATCATCAAGCCATTTATATCGCACGGCGCTATGGCCATGATCAACGCCAGCCAACCTACCCTTGATGATGCAGTAAAGGCCGACATTCTGGACACCATGCTCACGCACTACCAGAACAATATTGCCGAACACACGGTTTTTTTCTCCGGCATGGCCGATACGCTGGCTGCGATTGAAGCGCAAGGGCTTAAATGGGGCGTGGTCACCAACAAACGCGAACGCTTCACCAACCCGCTGATGGATGCTTTAAAGCTGACTGAGCGCGCCGCTTGCATCGTCAGCGGCGACACCACGGCCAATCCCAAGCCCCACCCGGAACCGATGCTGTTAGCCTGTAAACAGGCGGATGTCGATCCGCAGGAATGCGTTTATATCGGCGATGCCCGGCACGACATTACCGCAGGAAAAAATGCGCAAATGAAGACTTTGGCTGCATTGTACGGCTACATTAATCCCGGCGATGCCCCGGAAACATGGGGCGCCGATGCGCTGATCGAATCGCCCGAGCAAATATCAACCTGGATAGACGCATTGTCATGCCGCTAACAAATCAAGTCATCTTAATCACCGGCGCGGGCGGGGGCTTAGGCAGTACCGCTGCTTTGGCGTTGGCCAAGCAGGGCGCACACATCATTTTGCTGGACAAGAGTATCCCAAAGCTGGAAGCGGTTTACGATGCGATTTTAGCTATTAATGCGCCAGAGCCGGTCATGTATCCGTTCGATCTGGCCGGTGCCAATGAAAACGAGTACCAGGACTTGGCTGACAAAATCGATCAGGAATACGGCTCCCTGCAAGGCATCTTGCATTCGGCGGTGGAGTTCAGCGCTTTTTCGCCCATTGCCACGCACAAGACCAAAGACTGGGGGCACACCTTAAACGTCAATCTGAATGCGCCTTTTTTATTGTGTCGGGTGTTGTTGCCGGTACTGCAAAAAAGCGAACACGCTTCCATCGTGTTTACCTCCGATTCTGCCGCCAGGAAGGCTCCGGCTTACTCTGGCGCTTACGGCGTGTCCAAGATTGCCCTGGAAGGCTTGGCCAACATACTGGCCGAAGAACATGAAGCTTTCGGCAAAATCCGGGTCAATACCCTGATACCGGGGCCGATAGACTCCCCGCTAAGAAAACGCGCCTATCCGGCCGAAGACAAAAGCAAGCTGCCATCGATGAAATCGCTGGCCCCCATTTATCAGTATTTATTCGGCACAGAAAGCCTAGACATTACCGGCCAAGCTATCGATGCCAGAACTTTTTACCTGTAATTAAACTATTATGGCTGAAAGAGAAGACGTTGTTTTAACCCGTGATGTCAATATTGTCACCATCCCTGACGGCAATACCGGGACTTTAAGCAGAGGCCAGATCGTTACCATCCATCAGGCGCTGGGCGACAACTATACCGTGGTCAGCGAACACGGCCATATGGTGCGGATTGCCGGAGTCGATGCCGACGCCTTGGGCAAGGAGCCGCATACGCTGCATACGCTGGTATCGGCGACCGATGCGGCGGCGGTCGAAAAAAACTGCTGGGAAGTGATGAAAACGGTTTACGACCCGGAAATTCCGGTCAACATAGTCGATCTCGGCTTGGTTTACGGATGTAAAGTGACGCCGACAGATGAAGGCCTGAACGATGTTCATGTGATGATGACATTGACCGCTCCTGGCTGCGGTATGGGGCCGGTCATTCAGAGCGACGTGGAAAAATGTATCCGCGCATTGCCCGGCGTCGCCAGCGTTAATGTAGAGGTGGTGCTGGATCCGCCTTGGTCGCGGGAAATGATGTCGGAAGTAGCCCAACTGCAACTGGGCTTGTATTAAAGTCGATATAAAAATAACGATAAGTAGACTTCGGGAAAACAAGATGGCCAGTTTTAAAGATATTAACTTGCAAGTCGGCTCACGCGTGCAAATGACGTTGCAACAACAAGGTACAACCAAGCAGCAAATTTATTATACGGAATACATCGGTTGTGTATATGGAGAGTTCCTGATAATAAAGGTGCCAATTGAGAACGGGCTTTCCATTCAAGTTCAGGTAGATAGTCAGGTTACTTTGAGGATAATGTCAGGAGTGGATGTTTTCTCGTTGTCGTGCAGGGTAAAAACCATTTTTAAGGCTCCGTATTACTATATGCACCTTAGCTTTCCCACGGAGATTCAATCCGTCGCATTGCGCGGCGCCATCAGGACCAAGGTGAATTTGCCGGTTCAAGTCAATGGCGTAGCGGGAGCCGGGATTATTACCGATATCAGTGTTACAGGTGCCGCGATAATTGCCGGCAAAGCATTGGGCGAGATTAACCAAGAGGCTTTAATTTCTTTCGAGTTCCCTATAAAACAGACCAATCAGAGTGCGCATATCGATACCAGTGCTACGATCCGTAGCATTCAACCGTTTATCAGTAAGAAAAAAGACGCTCCGCCAAGGCTAACGCATGGCATTTCGTTTCATGAGCTTGATCTTACCAGTCAGGTGATGCTGTTGAACTTGGTTTATGAGTCGATGAACAGGCCCGGCTAGCGATTGAGAGTAATCCTGCCGGGCTAAATTCTAGAAAGGGTGAGCTGGTAGTTAGTTGTAGCGATTCGATGTTACAGTATAAGGCGATGCCCTCGCTTTGAGTGGGTGATTTTCAAGAGCAGGCCTATTTTAGGTTTAATGGCGCGGTGGAATGTTGTAACCAAGTGCAACTGCGTGGCCTACGAAATATACTGAACTAATTTAGAATATCGTGCTACAGGCATACTGCTGGATTGTGCGGGTCTTTTGAACCATAAGACCCAAGATAAGCGGTTGTTTTGCACCCCAGGAAAGGTGGCTCTTTTGAAAAGCACTATCTGGACAGGTGGTGTAGTTACATTGGCCTGTGGCACATAATTTGCTTGATTTTTCTGTAACCAAATAAATCATGAAGTTTTTTTCAAACTGCTGTCATATAGATCTGTTTATATACGCTAATACCAAGACATGGATTGTGCAAGCTGAATAGATTCAACGATAAATCCTCCTCCCCTAAAATGCAATTTTACTCAATGGAAAATAAGCCGTTGCGGCTTTTCTTTCTTAATGAAAAGTTATGAGAATGTTCAATTTAAAAGCTTTACTGTGCCTGGTTTTTACTTTATGGACGATGGCGCTACGGGCGGAAACGGAAGCAGTTAAAGAAGCGAGTTTAGCCATTACTGAACAGCAAGCCATCGCGTTGTTCTATCAGCGTAACCTCAGTTTGATTGCAGCAAATTTCAATATTGATAATGCCCAAGCACAAGAGGTTATTGCTGCCGCGATTCCAAATCCGGTGTTCAGTTTCACGGTTTCATCACTGAATCCAAATATGTTTCGTCAGGAATACAACAATGTATCGTCGTTGCCGGCGATATCGCCACAGATTCAACAACTCATCGAGACTGCCGGAAAGCGCCGGTTGCGGATAGAAAGCAGCGAGCTGGCTACCGAAGCAGTAAACCTTGATTTGAAAGACACAGTGCGTGTACTTACCAATGCTGTGCGGCGCAGCTATTACAGCCTGTTGCTGGCACAAAAGACGGCCAAGGTGGCAACCGAAAACTACGAGCGCTATCGTGAAATTCTGCGGGTTAATGGGATCAGGCTTAAGGTAGGTGATATTGCTGAGACCGATTTTACCCGTATCGAGGTCGAAAGCCTTAAGGCCCAAGGCGATCAAGATCTGGCCAAGGCGGCATTAAACCAGGCGCGAGCCAATCTGCTGCTATTGCTGGGTTGGCCTGAAAACAGCATGGAAATATCGGCCGTCGAAGCTTGGCCGGAAGCCAACCCAGGAATTGCACGGGCAGGACAGAATCAATTGGCTGAAAAGGCGCTAGAGCGGCGACCCGATTTGCAAGCGGCTCGAGTGCGTATTGATCAGGCAGGAAAAATGTTGACCTTGGCAAACCGGCTGGCTATTCCCGATGTGACCGTCGGTGCTTTTTACCAACGCGACCCCGGTAACTTCTTTACGGAAAGCGGCGGCGTCAGCGTCAGCGTACCGTTGCCTTTGTTCTACCGCCAGGAAGGTGAAATATCAAAAGCACGTGTTGGTTTAAATTCTGCCGAGTTGGCGTTAAAACAGACTGAACAGGGTGTGCGGGCCGAAGTTATGAAGGCCTTGGCGGCTTGGCAAAGTGCTGATGCTATCTCGCAGCGCTTCGAGACATCCGTGGTAAAGCGCATTGAAATGTTGCGCAAAGCGCAGGAGATTGCTTATCAGAAAGGTGCGGTAGGGCTGCTGGACTTGATTGACGCAGAACGCAATTACAAAGCAATGATGCTGGATTATTACACCGCTTTGGCGAACCGCAGCAACGCTTGGGCGGATTTGTTGATGGCTTATGGAGAAGAAGTCAAATTATGAATGTGAAGTTTTTCGATCCGATCCGGTTGATTGCAGTGATGCTGGGTTTGTCTTTGCTGGCTTGCCAGTCGCAAAATAATGAACCGCACCGTCAAGCCGCTGCCCTACCCAAGAATGAGGTGATACTCAGCCCTGATTCGCCCAAGCGTAATTATATCAAGGAGGCCATTGTTGAATTAGTGCGGCGTCCTTTAATGGATCCCGTAACCGGTGAAGTCACTTATGACGAAACCCGCACTGTTCGCGTTTCCTCGCCTATTGCCGGACGAGTGACCGGCGCTATTGCCGTACTGGGCGCTCATGTTAATGCGGGCGATACTCTGGCGGAACTGGATAGCCCAGAACTGGGACAAGCGCAATCGGATTATGCCGGGGCACAAGCCGATTTGAATTTGGCCAACCGGGCTTTTCAGCGGATGCAGGAGCTTTATGCATACGGTATCGCTCCGCGCAAGGATCAGGAGCAGGCGCAAGATAATTTGGCGCGTGCACGTAGCGAGGCGGAACGGGCGCGTCTCAAATTGCTCAATCTTGGCGTACGCAATGGGCGCACCGATAACCGCTTCGTGCTGCATGCACCCATCGCAGGGGCGATCATCGAACGCAACATTAATCCCGGCATGGAAGTCAGATCTGATCTGTCCGCGCCGCTGTTTGTGATTTCCGATCTAAGCAGTTTATGGGTACAGATGAATGTTTTCGAGAAAGACATCGGTTTGATTCGTGTCGGTGCGCAGGTATTGGTGCGGGTGCCGGCCTATCCCGGCGAGATTTTCGTTGCGACTGTCAGTTATATCAGCCAGGTAGTGGATGAAACAACGCGTACGGTGAAAGTGCGTTGTACTTTGCCTAATGAGGAGTTCCGATTGTTACCTGCCATGTACGCGGCCATTGAGGTGCAAAGCGATCCCAACGATAAAGCGGTTGTCGTGCCGTTAACGGCACTATTTACCGAGGATGAGTCCGACTGGTTATTTGTGGCTATCGGTGACGGACATTATCAAAAACGTCCGGTCAAAGCGGGGCTGCGCCTGAAGGATAGGGCTG
>JANYKK010000325.1 GCA_025361585.1 Methylobacter sp.
CGGCAGTTGACGCTTAAGGGCGCGGATATTGATCATTATTCCGGTAATCGCGCCAAAAGAGGCTCGGCATTGCCCAGAGGCTTTCAGCGGGTTGATGGCTTGGAGTGCGAGTGATTCATGCCGGACTTTCCTGTCCGACACCCTTCGGGTAAATGCAAATCTGTTCCAGACAGATTTGTGATGCGGTTTTATCTGTAACCATTAATTTAAACAGCAAGTTGTTCAATGATTTCTTAGATTCCGAGATATGCGGCCATGGAAAAGATAATTAATGAAATAATCAACGACCCCAGTTTTAAGGAAGGGGCTGCTTGGAATCGTCGGAATTTTTATGCAAATGCGACGATTGTCAAGGAAGGCGAGGTGGGCAAATCCTTATTTTTCATTGAAAGCGGTCAATTGCGGGTGTCTGTGGATGTGGAGCTGGATGAACGCCGAAGCGCAAAGCCTGGGATTGGCGACTTGGGCAAGGGTGATCTTTTTGGCGATACCTGCCTTCATGAGTCGGGCGTTCGAACGGCGACTGTCATAGCGATTACCGATGGCTGTTTGTTGGAAATAAACGGCGAAAGACTCGGCGCCTATTTGGATGCCCATCCTCTTAAAGGCTATGCGTTTTACAAAGAGTTATTTGAAATACTTTTTAACCGCTTGAGTAACGGAAATCGCAGGATTCAGTACCTTCTGGCTTGGGGGCTTAAGGCCAGGGTTTCTGCTAAAACGTTACAGACTTCCGGAAAAAGTTAGGCTGTTTTTAGCCTGAGGATAAGTCGCCGATAATCGTCCTCAGTTAAGGCATCGTTGACTATCAGCATGAACTGCTTACCGGCACTGTTGTTAAAATGTAAAAATATCGCAAATACGGTGATGACGGTTGAATTCAAAATTTGGATCGACTCAAAGTCATTGCCGTCGCCTAGTTCCCAGCCCGTCGCGTCAGACTGCTTGATACTGCATTGTTCGGTTTTTAAACGCTTAAAAACAAACAAAAGATGCAGAAAAATCCCGGTCAACAAAACCAATTTGACGGCAACCGGTAGTGCATTGGCGATGCTTGAACCTAATGCCAGTCCATGTATAACTACTAACAACAGCTTTAATCGCTGCGATGGTTGAAGAACCAGTAACAGCGGGAGTTCGGTTTTTTTGTGCAAGTTGCGCGGCTCCTGTGTGATTTCAGCTTGATAATACCCGTATTCCAAAGCAATACAAATGATCGCCATATTTTTTATCTTTGCTCGAACAGCGCTATAATCAGCGAACTTTAATCCTCCATCGTTTTATGTATTGATGAACCCAGACTGGAAAAACTTTTTGCTTGCTGAACACGCGGTATTCGAGAACGATACGGACATTGCTTTTCCATCACCTGACCATGAGGGTAAACAGCGTATTTATCCCATCGCACATTTGGGCATTTTGACGATTGCAGGGAGTGATGCGGCAAAGTTCTTACAGGGACAAATCACCTGCAATATTAATGACATCACCGATAGTAAAAGCAGCCTTGGCGCAATGTGCAACCCTAAGGGCAGGGTGATTACGACTTTTTTATTGGTTAAAAACGCCGATGCTTTTTTGATGGTTTTGCCTAAAGAGTTGCTGACATCCGTCAAAAAAAGACTGCAAATGTATGTGTTGCGATCAAATGTGACTTTAACGGATAGCTCGGATGAGTTGTGCCTGATCGGCTTATCTGATGGTGAATCTCAACCCGGCGATGTGTCGAATTTTGCAACAAGCCGACAGGAAAATATTGTTGTTAATCTTCAGAACCGCCACCTGATAATTGTTGCGGTCGATAATGCTAAGACGTTTTGGTCTGAACAGGTAAAATTGGGCTTTCAGCCAGAGGACTCGGTGCAATGGAACTATCTTGATATAATTTCGGGAATTCCTTGGCTGACAGTAGCGACATCGGAAGAGTTTATTCCGCAAATGCTTAATCTGGATAAGTTGGGCGGCATCAGTTTCAACAAGGGCTGTTATACCGGGCAGGAAGTTGTTGCCCGGACGCATTATCTTGGTAAGGCAAAACGGGAAATGTTTCTCGCCGAATGCGCGGCATTAACGGCTCCTGAGCCAAATTCAATAATCATTGATGATAGTCAAAGCATAGAACAGAATGTAGGTAAAGTGCTTTGTGCGCTAAGCAGGAAAAATAGTTGTAAAATGCTTGTCGTTCTGCAAATTTCAGACACAAATGCTTATAACCTTAGGCTAAAAAATCAGAACCAAGATAGAATCACCTTATTAACCGTATAGTTTTAGTGCATATTATTTATTAGGGATGTAACAAAAATGCAATTTACTTCTGTTCAGGATTTTCTTGATCATGTTCAATCCGAACTTGATGCAAATCGCCTTGTTTTGCCGACCTTGCCTGACATCGCATTAAAGGTTAAGGATGCTGTTTCTAACGGTGATATATCGGCTAAGGAATTGGCTGAAATGATAGCGACCGATGTTGCCTTATCAACACAAATTATTCGCGTGGTAAATAGCCCTGTGTATCGTGGCGCTATTGAAATCAATAATATACAAACGGCTGTTTCAAGGTTGGGCAACAATACCATTCGTAGTTTAGTGACCAGTCTGGTCGTCAAGCAGATGTTTAGTCCCTCATCAAAATTGTTGGAAAGTCTGTTCAGGAAGAGCTGGGAGCAAAGCATCAATGTTTCAGCTATCAGTCGGGCGCTTTGTGCATTCGTGCCGCATCTTAATGCCGATGAAGCGATGCTTGCAGGGCTTATTCACCAAATAGGTAAATTGCCTATACTGATGGTGGCTGAAAATATTCCCGAGTTTAGGGACAGCCCGACAAGAATGGAAAAGTTGCTGGAAAAAGCTCATCCTGCTGTGGGTAAGATGATTATGGACGCTTGGGATTTTCCTGAAGATTTAAAGCGCGTAGCGTCTGAGTATGTTAATTTTGGATACGATTCAGGATCCAAGGCCGATTATGTCGATGTTGTACAGGTTGCTTTTTTGCAAAGTATAGCGGGGACTGATCATCCTGCCTGCCGGGTTGATTGTTCTGCCGTGCCTTCATTTGCCAAGCTTGGATTTACCACGAGCACCGAAATTTTGGAAATTGAGGGCATTTCTGATGAAATTGAAAATGCCCGAAATATGCTCGCCTAAAAATATTTAAAACTATGATTAATCCACAAGCAGCCGCTTATTTTCGCCGCTTAGGCACCCTAACCATTTTCGCTGTTTATTTTGTTATCCTGGTGGGGGGGATTGTCAGGGCTTCAGGTGCCGGTATGGGCTGTCCCGACTGGCCGACTTGCTTTGGCCAATGGGTGCCGCCTACCGATGAATCCCAATTGCCTGCTAATTACCATCAGATTTATGCTGAACGCGGTTATGAAAATACCCAGTTCAATCCGGTAAAAACCTGGACCGAGTACACCAACCGATTGGTCGGAGTAACGATTGGTTTTTTGATTTTCCTGACGGCATGGTCTTCACGCATCTATCTTAAAACAGACAAAACAATTTTTTATTTGGCGGTTACTGTATTTTTTCTGGTCGGGTTTCAAGGCTGGCTGGGTTCGAGCGTGGTGGCAAGTAATCTCAAGCCTTTAATGATCACCTTACATATGCTGCTGGCCTTGTTTATCGTGGCATTGCTTATTTATACGATTGCCCGATCGCAACGGGATGCCATTGCGCAGCTTGATATTCGGGGGCTGCCGGATAAGTTTAAAACTGTGTTGATCGCGGCCATGGTCATGACCCTGCTACAAGTCGCAATGGGTACTCAGGTTAGGGAAGCGGTGGATTTTATTGTCCATAATCATGCCTATATCGATCGACAATACTGGCGTGACGACTTTCCGGTCATTTTTTACGTGCACAGGTCGTTTTCTTCGATTATTTTATTCACTAACCTTTGGCTGGCCTGGAAAATTATCAGGTCTGTCGATAAAAAAAGCTTGTTACGGCGCATCGGTTTATTGCTTGCTGCGTTGGTCATTACGGTGATTATTGCAGGCATTAGCCTCGACAGATTGGGAATGCCGCCAGTTGCCCAGCCTATTCACCTGCTGATGGCGAATCTGATTTTCGGGGTGCAGTTTTTTTTATACAGTTGCCTGAGATACGCCGGAAAACAACCGTCATAACTGTTCCTTTAGGATGCTTTGAAATCGAATTTACGTTCAAAAGCCTTATTTGCATGTAAAATGGCAATAATAAAAATAATAATCCCGGTTAGTAATGGCAACTCAAGCCCCCCCTACAAGTCTACGTTTTCTAACAGACTCCTTTAAGCGGTTTTTACCCAATTCACAGGCTGTCGCATTGGCGATCATCCTGATTGTCAGTTTTGTGCTTATTTATTCATTGACCGACCTGTTAATGCCGGTTTTTGTTTCAATCGTGCTGGCGTATCTGCTGGAAGGCTTGGTAAGTAAGGCTGAAAACATGAAGATGCCGCGTCTGCCTGCGGTCTATACGGTGTTTTCAGTATTCATGGCCTGCTTGGTTTTTTTATTGTTTTATTTGCTGCCGATGGTTACACAGCAAGCCGTCGAACTGGTTCAACATATCCCGGAAATCATTAACCGGGCGCAAACCGGAATTATGCACTTGCCGGAAATGTACCCGAAATTTGTTTCGGAAAGCAAAATCCAACAGATCATGTTTGCCGTGCAAAGGGAATTGTTAACTTACGGTCAAAATGTGTTGTCGTTTTCAGCCGCTTCTGTTTTGAGGCTGGTCAGCGTCATGATTTATCTGTTTTTAGTGCCGATGATGGTGTTTTTCTTTTTAAAAGACAAACAGCAGTTAATAAACTGGTTTTTGCAGTTTATGCCTAGCGATAGGAATTTGACTGTACGCGTCTGGGAAGAGGTCGATATGCAGATCGGCAATTATGTGCGCGGCAAGTTTGTTGAGGTGTTCATTCTCTGGGCGGTCAGTTATGTGACTTACGCGACAATGGGGCTGAATTACGCGATGCTGCTGGCCGTGTTGATGGGCTTGCAGGTTATTATCCCTTATATCGGCGCGACATTGGTTACCTTTCCGGTTTTGGGCGTCGCTTATTTTCAATGGGGATTAGGTAGCGATGAGTTTATGTACATTGTTATTGCCTACTCAATTATTCAGGCGCTGGACGGGGTGGTGTTGGTGCCGATATTGTTTTCCGAGGCAGTTAATTTACATGCCATCGCGATTATCGTCGCCATTTTGTTCTTTGGTGGTTTGTGGGGCTTTTGGGGGGTATTTTTAGCCATTCCATTAGCGACGGTTGTTAAGGCGGTGCTGACCGCATGGCCACGGATCGGCGATAAGAATCTGAATACAAACTACTAAAAATCTAGGCGTCAAAAGCTTTTCTTCGCCAACTCGTTGCAATCGTTTTTTATTGTAAAACGGCTAAATCAACGTAGAGGTACTTATGCCGATTAAATGGGATTCCAGGTTAAGCGTTGGAAATGCCTACATTGATATAGAACACAAATTAATCATATCGTTGATTAATGCGCTGGAAGCGGTATTGCGTCATCCAGATGAAAAAGATTCCTTGAAGTTTTTTATCGATCAGCTGTATGAGTTCGCTGGGGATCATTTTGCTCATGAAGAAAAGCTGCAAATAAAGTATATGTTCCCTCATTTGGAGGAAAATAAAAAAGGGCATCGGAGTCTGATGGCTGAATTGGACGTCATTAAAAGTATCATCTATGCGTTCGTCGAAAAGAAAATCACTTCGCAGCAAGAAGCCAATGAAACCAGCGCAAAAGTGAACCATCTGATGCGGAACTGGTTCGTTGAGCATATTATAAAATCAGATATGAAAATGAAAGGATTTATGGATAACGCGGGTTGATCCGTATTGGTTTATCCCGGTGAATCAGCTAGTCCGGGTCGCCCAGATACAAGTCCTCAATCAGCTTTCTTTCTTCGTGGGTAAGCAAAATAGCGGAGTATTTTATTTCGGAACGGCGTTGCTCAGAAAGCAGCCGTTCACGACGCTCAATTGCGCGTCTTTCCTCACTGCGTCTGCTCGTATCACGACGGTTGGATTTTGGCCAAGCCAGATAATATTGTTTTATATTTTCCACCCACTCCGGCGAACCGAATGGATAGATAACCTCGCGCCGATCAGATGCGCGTCGAGTCATGGCTAAGCGGCGGGGGGTGCGGCGAAAATCGTATAAATTCATGTTTCGTTCCTTCCGGCGGCTGTTTGGCCGGAACTATAAGCAAAAAACGAACTGATATTATTTGGTTTTCAATGGCTGGAGTCTATAGGTTTTTATACTTAGTCATCTCAAAAACGCCTGATTTTTTGAGCTGCTTATCTATCGTGACGGCTGCCGTCAGTCCGGTCATTGCCCATCATCGAACTCTAAAGGCGATGCGATGGGTGATGGCTCAATTTCAATAATTTCTTCATGGGCTAGCGCGTCTTCCGTATCTTGGTCTCTGGCGATCGCATCCGATTTGCGCATATCGGCAACCCAGTCGCGCCAGATCGACATCAGCACTGCCATTAGCGTAGGCCCCAAAAACAAGCCCAGTAAGCCGAAGTTTTCCAGCCCGCCAAAAATGCCGAGCAGCGTCCAGATAAACGGCAATTTAACCGCGCCGCCGATTAGCCGGGGACGTACATAATTGTCTGCCAGCAGGATAATTACTACGCCGAATACAAACAGTGAACTTCCTGCTGCCATGTGGCCTTCGGCGACCAGCACCAGCGCACAGGCCCCGAAGATCAGTTTGGCCGCGAACGGAATCATCGCAAAAACGCCGGTCAATGCACCGAGCATAGCAGGATGGCTCAAGCCGGCAAACGCATAGCCCACGCCAAGCAGCAAACCTTCGCCCAGACCGACCAACACTAGGCCGTTGACCGTAGCGCGCACCGCCGCTGTGGCATGGATTGCGTAACGGACGCCGGTTTCGCCAAACAGTTTTCGGTTGGTCGACAGCACATATTGGCTCAGTCCGGTACCGTGCTGATAAACAAAGAACAACACCAACAGCGTCAGTAAGAAACCGAAAAACCGGTGCAACAGTTGGCTGGCAAAATCCTTGGTATAGGTGATAGCGTTGCCGGTTCCCAGCCAGTGCAACGATTCATTGGCCACGACCGGATTGCCCAGGGCACTCATCCAGGCGTTTTTTGCCCATTGGCCTATTACCGGAATAGTTTCCAACCAGACCGGCGGCGGCAGGCCGACATGCTGCGCCTTGTTCAGGATTTGTCCGAGCGATTGCAGCTCATCAAGCAACCGGATTAAACCATAGCCCAACGGCACCAAGATAACTGCGCCGATCAGCAAGGTCAGTAGCAAAGCGCCCCAAGTGGCTTTGCCATGTACCTCGTTGCAAGCCAGCAGGCGTTGATAAACCGGCCAAGTGGTAATGGCAAGAACCACCGCCCAAGCTAGCAACTCCAGAAAACTGTGTAAAACCCAGCTGCCCAGCAGCAGTAAAATAAATCCGCCGATAAGACGTGCTTTGACTTCCATGATATTTGCCTGTGTTATAGTTCGGTAACTTAAAAAAGAATTTCGGCGGCAGGGTGTAGAGCATTGTAGGGGCGACTTTAGTCGCCCTGGGCGACTAAAGTCGCCCCTACAATACGGCCTTCGCATAGCGCGGTAATCAGCACATAAAGCAGCATCAACGCACTTGCCAATAGCCACGGCTGCCAAGTTAAACCCACCAGCAGTTGCTCGTGGGCATAATACAAACCGATGCCCAGTCCAATATAACCGATTACGCGTTTGACATCGTAATCGACCGGATAATATTTCTGCCCCAACAGATAAGAGACGATAGCCATGCTGCCGTAACAGGCTAGAGTAGCCCAGGCCGAACCCACATAGCCGAGCAGCGGTATCCACCAAATATTGAGGCCGACAGTCAGCGCCGCGCCGCTTAAAGATACCAACGCGCCCATCAAGGTGCGGTCGGTTAATTTATACCAGATGGACAGGTTAATATAAATACCCAGACATAAATTAGCCAGCAGCAGAATCGGCACGACTTCAAGGCCTGCGCGGAACTCTTCGCCGACAAAATATTTAAAGAAATCGATAAATAAAGTCACCAGCAGGAAGATGAACACACAGAAAATGACAAAAAACTTAAGCACCACCGCGTAAACCTGGCGGGCATCGCTTTTGTCGGCATAAGCAAAGAAAAACGGCTCTGCGGCAAAGCGGAAGGCTTGAATAAACAGCGACATCAAAATCGACAATTTGTAACAGGCGCTGTAGATTCCCAGCATCTTCATATTGGTCAGGTAATCGTAAGGCAGCAGGTATTTGAGCAGGGCACGGTCGAGCATTTCGTTGATGATCCCGGCGAAACCGATCACCACCATCGGCAGCGAATAGCGTACCATGCGGATGAATAGCTCCCGGTCAAATCCCCAGGCAAGGCCGGACAGCTGGGGCGCAAGCAGCAAGAATTTGAAGCCGCTAGCCATCAAGTTGGCGATGAAAATATACCCGATGCCAATGGCCGGGTTGTAGATCGGCGCTATCCACGACTCGGGGTTGGCCGCGTAGAGCTTCGGGCAATAGATGATGAAAAACAGGCTCAGCAGCACGGTGATTAGTATCTCGATGATCTTAATACCGGCAAAGCGAAAGGCCTTGTTTTCCGCGCGCAGCCGGGCAAACGGAATCGCGGCAACCGCATCCAGGATTAAAATCAGGCTAAAGCACAACACATATTCAGGATGATCAGCATAATTTAGCGCCGCAGAAAGCCGGGTGTTGATCAGCAATATCAGGGCAAAAAAGCCCAGATTGATCAGCACCACGAACAGTAGCGCTGTGGAATAGGCGACATCGCGACTTGGTTGATTCTTGTCGCGAAACCGGAAATAGCCGGTTTCAAAACCGAACAGTAGCAGCACGGAAAAAAATCCGGCGTAGGCGTAAAACTCCGACACCACCCCGTATTGGGCCGCCGTGAAATAATAGGTATACAGCGGCACCAACAGGTAGTTGAGGAATCGACCGAAAATGCTACTGATGCCGTAAACCGCAGTTTGCGAGGCCAGTTTTTTTATAATGCTCATGGCGGGAAATTATACATGAACGGGGCAGGGCAATGCCGTTAAGTTAAGGAAAGCCTTCGGCATTTGGAGTGCAGGCTCCGCCTGCTAACGCAAGCGGTCACTATTCCTTATGATTCAGCCGTTATCCTTGTCGTACCCCCACCTTAATCAGCGGAAAAATAAAGCATCGAGTGACGAATTGGCCAGGGCACAATAAGGTATTACCTTGACAGTTTGCCAGAATGCTCCGGTAATAATTCCGGCTGGCTTCCCAGTTCCGTAAGCACATTATCGGCATGATTAACGCTGAACAATGCCTCAGCGAATTCATTGGGACGCAAAACGAGATAAGCATTCCACGCGGCGAGCTTCGCATCCGCCAACAATTCATCAGTGGCCTGTTGCTCCTTGGACAGGCTAATTTGCGCCTGGGACACGGCATCAAGATCGGCATAGCCATCTTTGAATAACTGGTTCGTTTGCTGAAAAGTTAAGCGTGTTTGCGCGGTTTGTAACTGGCTGGATTTTGCGGAAAGCTCTGTCTGGGTTTTGGCATTCAATACCGTTCGAAGCTTGGTTTCGGCATCGATCAGCGCTTGCCGATAGAGCGCATCGGCTTTCAGCACATCGGCATGCGCTGTTTCGACTGCCGCATATTCCGAGGTGAAAGGCCCCAAGGGTTGCGAAAGCACGACACCGAACCGATAACTATTTGCCGAAGTCGAACTGACAGCCGCATCGACACTATTCGGATTCTGTCCCAACCAATCATACCGTCCGGTCATTGCAACAGTGGGATAAAAACTTGCTCGGGTCTGATCAAGTTTATGTTGCGCCATCGTCACCCTCCCTTTTGCGGCTTTTACGCCTGGATCGTCCTGGACAAGCAGTTCAAGGTCGCGATCATCCGAGTTTATATGTTCCACATCAGGGATGGATGCATCAAGTCGAAAAACATGTCCGGCGGGGAGGCGCAAGCCCAGTGATTTTGCTAATACGGCAGATTTATCGAACAAGGTCTGGCAAACCTGAAACATGCCTTGTTCATTTTTAGCGAACGTGATCTTCTCTTGGCTCAAGGTGATTTGATTGTCGACGCCTTCCTCATACCTCTTTTCGGTACGTTGCAACACACCGCGCAACAATTTGCCGGTTTCGGCCTGATGTGACAGCGCCGTTTGCGCCTTGAATAAATCGTTATAGGCAATCAGTACGGTGCTTAACGTTTCATTGGTCTGTTTAACGAGGTCGTGTTCGCTAGCCTGAACGCCTGCTTTTGCACTGCGGTATCCGGCCAAATCCTTACCGCCGTTAAAGAGATTCCAATTGGCATTCAGCGAGGCGTAACTGGAGTAGTGGTCTTGCTGTCCGCCCACGACGGTCGAGCCTACCGAGGTGGATTGGGCATTCGGATTTTGGGTGACAAACCGTTCGCCTTGCATAGAGACACTTGCCGAAGGCAAAAACGGCGTTACTGCTGTCAATACTTGCATATTGGCTTTTTTTAGCTCCAGCTGGGCTATCAAAACCTGCGGATGCTCAGACATCGCAATGACAACAGCTTCTGCCAGGGAAAGCGGCTTAAATGTCGTCCCCGGGCGGCAAGATGGATTTTCACCAGCCTCCGCTTTAGGCAATTGACCGTCTGCTGAAAACACCCGAACAGAAACACCGATCCACACTACACAAACAAAACAGCGCAACGCTTTATTTATCATATTCGATATTTTATTAGTTACTTGATTAGCCGACTGGTGATGCGCTGGAGTCCAGAGCTTGCTCTGGCAACTTTCAAAGCAAGCTTTGAACTCCGACGATCCAAATCAGATTTAGTTATACTTGAGTTAACCGCACCACCTCATCCACCTTCAGACTCTCAGGTAATTGATGAGTAATGAACAGCATGGTGACTTTTCCTTTCAGTTGATTGACGGTGGCTGCAAAGTGTTCAGCGGTGGCGCTGTCCAAACTGCTGGTCGCTTCGTCGAACAGCAGAATTTTAGGCTGCTTAAGCAAAGCCCGGGCAATCGCCAATCGTTGCTTCTGTCCTCCTGACAGCCCTACCCCACGTTCGCCGATCATGGTCTGATAGCCTTCCGGCAGTTTCTCAACGGCCTCGTGGATTTCTGCCAGCTTGCAAGCTTTAACCACTTGTTCGAAAGTGGTGTGCGGATTGGAGAAAATCAGGTTTTCATAGAGGGTGCCGGAGAACAGGACTGTTTCTTGCGGCACCACGCCAAAGTGATGCCGCAGTTCATTGGCGGAAAAGTGACGGATGTCGTGGTCGTCAATATGAATACTGCCTTCGCTGGGCAGATAAAAGCCCAGCATCAGTTTGGCAAGCGTACTCTTACCGGAACCGGACGGCCCCATCAGGGCGATGCATTGCCCCGGCAAAATGCTCATATTAAAGTTCTGGTACAGGTAAGGGAGATTCTCTGCATAACGAAAACCCAGGTTGCGAATCTCCACCTTACCGTGTCCACCGCCTTCTCTTGCGGGCTTCAACGAATACGGTTCGGTGGGGGCATGCATCACATCGCCCAAGCGCTTGACCGCAATATCGGCCTGCTGGAATTGCTGCCATAACCCCACCATACGCAATACCGGCTGAGAGAGCCGTCCGGCAAACATCTGGAAGGCCACCAGCATGCCGATGGTGAAATCCTGAGTGGTCATAGCCAACCAAGCGCCCAGGCACAGGAT
>JANYKK010000343.1 GCA_025361585.1 Methylobacter sp.
GTTAAGCAGTAATCAAAACCGGCGGCTAGGGCTTCGGTTTTTTTGTTGCTGTCGGCAAACGTGCTGACAGCGGCGACTTTTAACGGGTTATTCTGACTTCTCAGGATTTTTATCATTTCCAGTCCCGACATGACTGGCATGCTAAGATCGATAAGCGCTATTTGATAGCAATTTTTGCCGATGAATTGCAGAGCTTCGGCACCGTCAGCGGCGGCGTCAACGGTGTAGCCGTTTACTTCCAGCAGGTTGGCGAGTATCAAGCGGTTTATCTCGCTGTCGTCGGCGATTAATATGCGCTTTTCTGCCTGGAGCGGGTTCTGGCTATTTATAGCCTGTTTTATCTGCATCATTGACGACCTGCTTAATTGCGCTGTTCTGTTGTGTTCCAGGCATAATGCGCCTCTAAAACCGAGGTAATCCGGCTGGTAGGGCATCAGTTCGGCTATGTCTTTCAGCCTGAGCGATCCGGCCAACCCGCAGAGCAAAGACTGGTCTTTTGCCAGCCGGACAAATCGGGCTATGTCGGTTTTTGCCATGGCCTGGGTTAAGGGGCCGCTGGTTTTGTTCATGGTGTCGAGCATGACGCCTTTGAAACCGGCGTTCGCTAGCGAGTCTATCACAGCGAAATCCACTTGGGTATCGGCGAATAATACGGCTATCAAGTTCAGCGTTTGTGGGAGCGTAGCGAGTTTTTCAATGGTTCCCTGCCAGTCGCCGCCGGGGAAAAAGCCGATCTTGACATAATCGACGCCGGTTTCGGCCATGGCTTTGACAGCTTCATAAACAATCTCCGGCTGCATCGGCAGGTCGCCAACGGTTGCGCTGACGGGACAGCGGCCGTTAATTTCCTCAACAATGGCTTTGACAAGATCGAGTTCCAGCGCACCCAAAGCGCCTAAAGCCGGTTGTTTCAGGTCGATAATATCGACGTTGGCGCTTAACGCCTGCAAGGCTTCTTCTACGCTGTTGACGCTGGCGAGCATTCCGGTCATGCGCCAGCCTCAGCGATATGTTCTTCAATAACCGTCATCAACCAACCCCAGGCTTCCAGCTCCCGGTCTCCGGCGGTTTTCTCCAGACCGATGCGTAGATAATCGATTTCCGCTTGTATTTTTTCCAGCGGAATCATGTTTAAGCGGCTGATTAAAATCGCCGTTTCCAGCACCGAATACTGGGCGCGGTTAAAGCCTTTAAAGGGCGCATGATTAACGGTATGCACGGCTTTGCAGAATAATTTTGGCCGGGTTTCATCATCTTCAACGCGAACCAGTTCGACTTCGGTATGTGCCAGCGCGCAGGTTAGCACTTGGCCGTTGATTTTCTCCGCCGGTTTTAACGGCCAGTCGCGTCGCCCGGTCAGGCAGCCGGCAAACACCCGCACGTCATCGCAATAGTTGATGACTGCGGTTTTGCTTTCCAGCAGGTTATTGAGCGTGGTCGAAGGGCGAAACGGCAGGATGATGAATTCCGGCGTTGTGGATAAATGAACGCCCATCGGTGCAATATGAGCGACGCCTGAACTGTTTTGGGTGATGACTATGGTTTCTTGAATCATTAGTGATTTCTTATTAAAACAGGCAAATTAAAAAATGATTAAAAAACTATCACCACGAAGACACGAAGAGCACGAAGTTTGATTTCTTCGTGCTCTTCGTGTCTTCGTGGTGAATAAAAAGCTTTTAACCACCTGTTTATTAGCCACTGCCTGAGGGTAATGAGAGAATGCAATCATTAGTGCTTTTTTAATGTGGTTCCGGCCGGTTTGAAGGTGTGCAGGTCAACGGTGGATTCTGCGGTGTCGGTCGCGCAGCCCCATTGCAACGCTTGATCCTGAGTGTAGCGTTTGCCCAATTGCCAAGCTATTTCAGCGCGGGCCAGTTCGACACCAAGATAAAACGCGTGCCCGCCGTCTTTTTCTACGTGCAGATTCGGAAACAGGTCGAACGGATCGGTGGCGCTGTGCAGGCCGTCGCGGTTGAAAATATGCACGCCCTCGGCGCTGATTTGGACGCGGTAGCTGGGGTCTTTGATTTGCCCTGCCAGTTCCTTGATTTCATCCAACGAATAAGGAAAAGGTGAGGTCTCATGCAACGCCATCAAGCCCGGATCGATATGCTTGGGCAGCATGTTATGTTCTTTCGCCGCAAACATGATGCGCCGGGCCAGATCGGCTTCTTTGACCGCGCGGCAGGCATGTTTGCTGACTTCGGTCGCCAAGATGCTGTTGATGTTGAGTTCCGAGCAGATGCCCAGCAGCAGCGCATTCATGCCCAGGGTGTCGGCATGGGTCAGTTCGGTGATGTTGCCGACACCGAGCATCATTTCAATATCGGGATGGTTTTTTCTGACCTCATGATAGCGCACGATGGATTGCGTGAAGCCGAAGTGCAGGGGATCTAAAATTGGATCGACGATAAAGCTGCGGTTTTTTGCTTGCATGATCTTGATGGCCCGATCCAGTGAAGCCAAATCTTCATGTTTTTCCGGGATTAAAATCGGCGTTGCGGCGACTTCATCGGCAACCCACAAGGTGCTTTCGTGCAGGCTGAGCATATAATCGGCGCCCGCTTTGCCGCCCCTGAGCAGATCGTCCGCTTCCAGCGAATCGATGCTGACGGTAAAACCTTCCTGCTTCAAGGTGCGGATAATGTCTTCCATGTGCGGAAAATCGGTGCTCGGCAGGCAGCCGATGTCGATCACGTCCGCGCCGTTTTGCTTATAGTAATAAGCCCGTTTGACCACTTCTTCGACACTGACATTCGGCGCATCGACGATTTCGGCAAAAATTTTGACGCTGTAACGGTTTAAATCAATCTTGTGCGCGGCTTGACCGAAAAACATCGGCAAGTCTTTGAGTTCGTCCGGGCCTCGTTCAATCGGTAAGCCCATGTCTTTGGACAAGGCTTCCAAATCGCCGCGGCAACGTCCGGGCACCAGTATGCGGTCAGCGCCGAATGTGTCGGTCAAGCGGCGGCCTATCATGTCGGCGGTCATCAAGGCTGCAACCTTAAGTCCCAGTTCATGCACGGTATAGGTGAATTCCGGCTGCATTTTTTCCAGGATGCTATGCAGCTGTTTTTCTGCCAGTCTGCCGGTAAGGAAAAGTATGTGCTCACTCATGCCAAGGACTGCAAACGTTCGTTGACTTTAAGGATTAACTCATCGACGCTTTCAACGACGGTCGTGTATTCAAAACTGCGTAATTTGGCCGTGCCTTCCAGGTCGATCTTGCGCGGATAAACCATGACTTTCCCGCCCGGCGCGGTGGTTTCCATTTCCGGCGCTATATCGCATGGGTAGACGATGCTTGGAACCTTGCACTTTCCGGCCTGTGAATAAAGATTGGTCACCAGCGAGTCGGCAATGCCCAGCACGCATTTGGCGACCGTATTCGACGTGGTCGGCGCCATCACAAAGGTATGGTAATGGCCCTTGTAAAAATGCCCGACCGGCGGCGCGGAAGCGGTTTTGTCGCGGTACACCGGGAATTTTTGGCGGATGTCGTCGAGTTTAATGCCGTACATTTTTAGCACTTCTTCACCGGCTAGGCTCAGGTAGACATCGATGTCATCCAGGGTCAGCATGAAGTCCAGGCATTCTTCTATATAATGGCCGGAACCGGTGATGGCCCAGGCTAATCGTGGTTTAGACATTAAATTCAATCAGGGTCGAAAACAATTGGGTATTATACATCAATCAATACGCCGATTTCGCGCGCAGGAGCGTTTAGGGAATGTTTAGTAATATCAACCGCCGTGCGGGCGACCGACCGGTCGCCCCTACAAGTGGCATGCATACCATCCTTGGCGATCGCCACGCCGATTCCCGATCGGCTTGTGGCATACACGCCATTCATGGCGATAAACCGCTGATTATGGGGATTTTAAATGTGACCCCGGATAGTTTTTCCGATGGCGGTCAATTCTCAGGCCTTGATGACGCTTTGCAGCAGGTTGAACTGATGCTATCTGAAGGCGTGGATATAATCGATATAGGCGGAGAGTCAACCCGCCCCGGTTCTGATCCTGTTGCAGCCAGCGAGCAAATCCAGCGGGTGATTCCTGTGATTGAAGCCATCCGGCAATCTGTGAGTAGCGATGTTTTAATCAGCATCGATACGACTTTAAGCGAGGTAGCCAAAGTCGCGCTGGATGCTGGGGCCAATATTATCAACGATGTTTCAGGAGGCAGGGGGGATGCAGCGATCTTGACGCTGGCAGCCCAAACCGGTGCGTCGATTATTTTGATGCACAGCCAAGGAACGCCAAAGACCATGCAGGACAATCCGTATTATGAAAATGTCGTACAGGAGGTGCTCGATGCGCTGAATGAAAGCATCAATGCGGCATTAAAGGCGGGGGTTAAAAAGGAAGCTATTGCTATCGATCCGGGCATAGGCTTTGCCAAGCGTAAGCAGGATAACCTTGATTTGCTGGCCCATCTTGACAAGTTCGTGGCAACGGGTTTTCCGGTGCTGCTGGGCACCAGCCGCAAGCGCTTTATGGGGACGATTTGCGATGTCGCCGAGCCTTCGGATCTGGTGACAGCCACCGCAGTGACCACGGCTTTAGGTGTAATGGCGGGCGTACAGATGTTTCGGGTACATGATGTTAAGGAAAACCGACAAGCCGCCGATGTGGCTTGGGCTATTAAACAGAGCAGGTAGGGTGGACAGGTTTTTTGCCCGCCCTACCGTTTATTCCCTATTTATCAGGTTTATAGGCATTTTGATTGTTTTTGGCAGCGGTGTCTGTTGGGTGAATCTCTGATGGGGCGCGATAATCGCCTTCAGACAAATAGGTGAGAAACATCGGTAGCAATATGAGGATGGATAAGACCAGCGCCAGGCCGCCGATGGCTATTAAAAGCGTCTTAAAGTTGCCTACAGCATTCTCTACAATATCGTCAGAATCTGTCGAGGACGGGGGTTGGTCGGTTTTGTTAGTAGGATCGTCTTGGTTTTGCATGATAATCTCCTGGCAACTGATTGAAAGAATAATGAAATACCACCAGATGTTTGAGACTGGTATTCAGCATGCTAGTCTCATCATGAGTTTCCTGCAACTACTACTTGATGCTTTTAAAAAACAACAAATCAGTCAGGTTGGCGAGGTTTTTTGCCCCATCCCTTGTCTGTGGAAATTTAAAATTGAAATTATATGAATAAAGATAATTTTTTAAGATTTATAATTACTGCTCTCAATCGCCTTATCGTCAGTGCTATTGCCGGAAAGGTCTTGGCAATAGTAAAGGAAAATTATTTACAGCAACATGCGCAACGGGCTGATAAACAAGCTTTTCAACGCTTGTTGGCTAAGGGTCCAAACCGTGAAGTGAGTTCGGGCGACGAGTTGTAATTGGATTGAATTATGATGGGTTTCGCTTTGCTCTACCCATCCTACGAACTGAGAGTTTAATGACCAAACAAGAGAAATCCCTAACCATGACGGTATTGATGACGCCGGACATGGCCAACTTTTCCGGCAATGTGCACGGCGGCTCTTTATTGAAATTGCTGGATCAGGTGGCTTACGCCTGTGCGGCAAAATACTGCAAGAAGTATGTGGTGACGGCGGCGCTCGATCAGGTGTTCTTTAAACAACATGTCAATGT
>JANYKK010000363.1 GCA_025361585.1 Methylobacter sp.
TACTCAGGGAATTCACAATAGGTCTACCCCAGAATCACTAGCGGAATTAGCGCGAACTATTGCCCGAAATGCAGACCCCGCTTTCCAAAAGCGCTTGGCGGAACAGGCTAAGATCGTGAACGACCGAATCGCGGAAAGGAAAGCGGGCGAAGGAAAAAGCGCTAAGGGGGCAGCTAAGGAAGCAGCTCTGGCTAGACTAGAAGATATCGCCCTGAACCAAGGCCCTAACGGTAGTATGTCGCCTACCGAGTTCGGAAGAGTGGCGCGTAGGCAGAAATCGGCGCAAACGCTTTTAGCCGGTCGTCAATCTCAACAGCAAGCCGAGGAGGGCAATGTCATTGAGCGTGAAAAATTGGCGCAACAGCAGAAGAATCTGGAAGGAACTGCGGCGGCTACAGCGGCGGAGAGAGAATATACTCACAAGATGGGTGAAACCGAAGCGGGGCGAAAGGAAAAAGAACTCTCTCTTAAAGAGCAAGACTTGGAGGACAAACCTAGACTCCACACGATTAATGGGGAGAATCTCTATGTGACTGACGAGCAGGCGGCGGGTTTACAGGCTCAAGCAGACAAGGAAAAGAGGATAGAAGAATTCAAAACTAAGAACCCTGCGGGGTTGTTTGAGTCCAAGGAAGAACACACTGCCCGCGCAGAGCAAGCCGTGAATAACCCCGCTGCCGTCAATGCGGATCAGTATCTACAGAATACCTTAACGGCCTATAAAAAGGCCACCCCCGTTGAGCAGGCCGCATTAGCGAAAGCGTATAAAGCGCGGTTTGGACAAGACCTCCCCGGAGCGTAAGATGGCCGAAGCAGATTTAGATACCTTGTTGGCGCAGCACGGAGTTCCCGTAGCCGCGCCAGCAGGAGCCGACCTAGACACCTTGTTGGCGCAGCACGGGGTTCCGGTAGCGCAAAAACCTGCTGCTCCTGCGCCCTCTTTATTGGGGAGGGCCAAGGATATTGGGGTATCCGCTTTGAAAGGAGTGGTCTCGCTACCGCAGGCCGCTGTGGGGGCGCTGGATATTCCTACCGGAGGGCGTGTGGGCAAAGCCTTACAACAAGCGGGGGTTAATTTTCCAGAGACACAAAAGATACTTGAGGAACAATATTCCCCCGCGCAGAAAGAAGCTTTCGAAGAAGTGCAGAAAGCGGAAGGCTTTGTGCCGACATTGAAAGCGGTAGCCGCGCGCCCCTCGGTAGCCGCGCACACTATTATCCAATCCGCGCCGGGTATGCTGGGCGGAGCGGGGGTAGCCAAAGGCCTTATGAAAGCCGCGCCTAAACTCAGCCAATTGGCAGCAGGTGCCATCGGCGAAGGCGTGGTGACGGCGGGACAAACAGAGGAACAAATTCGGGAGCAATCCCCTACAGGTTTGACTACGCCGGGGCAATCGGCCTTGGCCGCAGGGACTGGAGCCTTAACCGGATTGATTACCGGCGGGGCGGGAATAGGCGCACGGAAATTAGGCGTGGGCGATATAAACACTTTCTTCTTGGGCAATCGAGGGCAAACGGTTCATCCCGATACCCCAGCACCAACTAAGGGTGTCGTGAAGAGAGTGCTGGAGGAAATGGGGGTCGAGGCTACCCAAGAAGGTCTTCAAAGTGCTCAAGAACAAGCCACGACGAATATCGCTACCGGAAAACCTTGGGACGAGGGCGTAAGCAATGCCGCAGCTCTCGGTGCGGTGGTTGGCGCGGGAATGGCGGGGCCGATAGCGGCGGTAACTCCGCCTCCTGTTATCCCAGCGGAAAGAAAACCGGAGCCCGCCGAATCCGAAAACCTGCTAGATCTAGGCGGGAAGACGATGGCTGATCTTAATAAAGAACCGGTGATACCTGAAGATACCTTAGCCCGTCTGCAAGAGCATGTAACTAAATGGGATGCGGCCACGGAAAAGGGTGTTCCGGTTAAATACACTCCGAATCTTAAAGAAGCTCTAACCATAGCGAACATCTCCTTCGATGAGAACAAACCGGCGGCGCAAGCGCTGGAAGAATTACGCTCGGCGGTTATGCCCGAAAAGACAAAAGCGGAAGAAGTAACCGATACGCTATCCACGCCCTTGGAAAAGCACATCGCCGCTAATCCAAACGCGAGTGTTATATCCAGAGCCGCCTTAACGGCAGTCAAAGGTAACGCCGCCCAGCCACAGAAAGACGCAGCCGAATTAGCGAAGAGCGAAGACGTACCTACCTTTTCGAAAGACATACTACGCGACGCTACGGCGGCAGAACGAGAACACCCCGTTGAGGAAGAACCTCAAGATTTATCGCAATTTACCGGAGAACCTACCAATGCCCTCAACATCGACCCAGCAGCACAACTTCATGGAGATGATAGCGCACGACCCACAGCGGGCGAAGGAGTTGAAAGTCCCACAAGCAGTGGGGAAGGACTTCGTGAAAGCGGACAAGGGGATATTCAACAAGAAACACCCACACCACCCAATCAAGGAGTAATTAGTGACCAAAGCCAAAACGCAGCCCCGCAAAAAGCCGCCCCCGAAACGCAAGAAGTAGAAAAGCCAATTGATGAAGCCATTGCCAAAGAGCACCCGTTACACCCGGCCAACGAATACCAAGAGGCTGTGAACCCGGAAGATACCAAAAAGGCGGTGACAAACTTCCAGGACTTGCCTATCGCGATTGAAAACCCGAAGGGTTCTATCCGTAAAGGCAAGGGCTTTGAAACGAAGATGCAGGATCATTACGGGGAAATTCTCAGCGCCACTGGCGCAGATGAAGACGCCGTGGACGCGTTCATCCCTGAAGGATTATCTAGGAAGCAGATCGACGATACTAAGACCGCTTATATTGTCGATCAGATAGATCCGAAAACTGGGAAATTCGATGAGCATAAAGTCATGCTCGGCTACCCCTCTAAAGAGGCTGCGGAAGCGGCCTATCGCCGGAATTATTCTGCGGATTGGAAAGGGCTCGGCGCCATTACCGAAATGCCTATCGCGGCGTTCAAAGACTGGGTAAAGAACGGCAATACCAAAGCACCGGTCAGCGGAGAACTTAATCACTGGTCAGCAGAGCTACCTAAGCACGGCACCCAAGTAGGCGAGCCGACGCCGAAAGCCTCCGACGAAGAAGTGGATGCTGTAGCACAGAAAGCTATCGCCGGACTGAAAGATAAGAATATCGATGGCGATTTCGATATTCCTTATGTCGCGGGGTACAGCGCGGATGGGCACACCCTTTACATGGACAAAGATGTCCCGGAAGAATACTGGCCGCATATCGCCGTTCACGAAGCGGTAGAGAAAGCGCTGGAGGATGACCTAGGCGAAGACTATTTTGTCGCGCATCAACACGCCCTGAAGTACGAGAGGGCTGCGGTAGAGAAGGCGGGACTGGAGTGGAACAAATATAACGCCGAGATCAAACCACTCGTCAAAAAGGACGAACATAAATCCTTGACCAAAACTCCGTCGGATCTGGACTTGAAGCCTTACGAGGACGAAAAGGATTACGAACGGATCAAACGGATTCGGGCTGCGGCAGAAGAACCAAGATTCAGCCGTCCGAACGATCAGTTCCGTCATAACGGGGAGACGCTACTGGGCTTGTTTACGGATTTGGATTCCCGCAGTCCAAGAGTCCTTAGAGAAAAAGCAAAAGAAAGAATAAAAGACCATCCGCTAGCGGAACGTATACAATACGTAGAGGATAACTTCATCGATTTTCTGATAGAACTTGAAACACAAAAGCGGGTGAAAATAAAATGCTAAAATATCTTCTATCCAGCGTAGCCGAGAGGCATTTACTCGAAGCGGTACACGAAGAGCTGTATGCTTCCAATCTTTACAAGCACATCTCTAACCAGTGTCAGCGTCTTGGCTTATTTGGCGCCGCTAAGTTTTTCAAAAATGAGAGTAAAGAAGAACTGAAGCACTATCAACTTCTCGCGGATTACATTAATGACCGTGGCGGCGTAGCGGAAATACCCGAGATTATGAGAGCCAACGCCGATGTAAGAGGTTTGGAGGATGCCTTAAAAGCTTCCTACGAGGCCGAGTGCAATCTGGAGCGTAAATACGCTGAATGGTATTCGACTCTACATCCGGTAGATCCTGTTACCGCGCAGTTCTTACTCCAATTCCTTGAACTCCAGCGCCGAAGTGTGGGAGAAATCGGGGATCTGCTATCACGACTAAAATTAATTGAGGGTGATAGAGCCGCTATCCTCCTTATGGACAAAGAATTGGGAGAATAGCGAATGGCGCGGATCTGTGAATACACCCTTATTGACCCAAAAGGGGACGAAACCTTCATACAAGGTATCCCGGCGCTGAAGACCTTCCTAGTTGAAGGGGGTCTTGAAAAGTTATTCCCGGATAGAGTTACTCAAAAAGCCAAGCCAGCTCCTGAAGCTATTGAGCGCAGAAGAGAAGATAAGAACAAACGAAAAGAATACGAAAAGCTACTCGCTAAACGGCTGGAAGTGGCGGAAACCGAATTACGCACCAGTCCTCTTACGGGCATCCCTAACAAGAGAGCCTTCTATGAGAAGAGCGTCCCCGCGTACGTCGCGGCGCTGGACATAGACTCCCTGAAATATATCAACGATACGATGGGGCATCAAGCGGGGGACGATCTGTTGAAGACCGTCGCCCGAGTCCTGAAAAAACACGTCGATGCCTACCACATATCGGGGGATGAACTCCTGGCTCGTGGGAATTCTCTGGAGGCGCTTACCAACGGTTTGCAAAAAGCTTCAGAAGAATTGCGCTCCGGCGAATACACAATTTCCTCCGATACGGCGTCCTTCAATGCCCCCACTTTCAGCTATGGGGTGGCGGAAACGGCGGATAGCACTCTGGATGAAGCGGTGAAGAAAGCCGACCTATTGATGCTCGACCAGAAAGAGGCCAGAGAAGCCTCTGGGGAAAGAGCCGCGCGAGGAACTGCGCCTAAGGGCTACGCCTCGACTACGGCAGAATCGCATTTACCGCCCCGCCCTGATCTCGATACCTTTACCGATCCTCTTGAAGCCCAAACCCATCTCGCTAAACAGTTCGGCCCCGGTATAAATCGCCTAGTCCTCTCGGGCATGCTCAATTTTACGCAGGGTAAAAACTCTTGGCCGGAAGCCGCCAGAGCCGCCCTGCGGGGCGATGAGGAGGCAGTCTATGTCAACGGTAAGACCTTCCTCGATTTGCAGGCCACAGATCGCTCACGGCTCCAAGCTGTGGTTCTTCACGAACTCGGGGAGCATTTCAACCTGAAACGGATGCTGGGTACGCAAGCCTATACATCCCTACAGAGCCAGATCACTAATCTCGCCATGAAGAAAGGTACGCAGGCGGAAGAGGTATGGCGTGGAGTCGCAGAGGACTATCCGCACCTTACTCAAGGTAGTGAGGCTTTCGTTTCGGAAGTGATCGCGAAATTGGGGGAGAAGAATCCAAAGGCCCCTTGGTACCGGAGAATTATCCAGCATATCAAGGCGTTTCTAATGCGTCATGGATTAGCACGAGGCTTCCTTGCGGGCACTATGTCCGAAGGAGATTTACATTCGCTTCTTGTCGCTAGTCTTCGCAGCGCGGCAGAAGGCCGTACGAGAGATCGAGCGCGATTCTATGATAGTTGGGAACCCGCACCAAAATTCAGTAACGAAGAACCAAAATTCAGCCGCCCCGAGCAAGCTGTCATCGGCAGATTGAATCTTACTGTTCCAGAAGCCGAACGTACTTTGACTTCCAACGCCAAAGAGAAGTTCCGAAATACCAAAGACAAAGTATTCCGCATGCGCTTGGCAGCGCTATCTGTTCGCCAGATCATCGAATACTCAAAAGATTTCCTTCCCGGCGTGGCCGATTATGAAATGCACATGCAAGGTCGTCGCGCTATCGTCGATCACCTACTCCGTAAGGGCGATCAGATTTTAGATCCCTGGAAGAAATTGCCGCGTATCATTTCCCGTTCTTTGGGAAAGATCCAACAGCAGTCTACCCTTTCGGATATCGATGCTTCCCGTAGTTGGGTTGGAGTTGAACCCGCCGAGAAGGGCTTCAGAGCCTACACGCAGGCCCAATTAAATACTCGTAACCTAACGGCGGTGCATCGAGTGGCGGAAAACTTGGGCGCTGTTGCCACTGATAAAAGCGGCGCCACTTTCACTTCCGAAGAGACCGCAAAAGCTTTTCTCTCCCGGTTGGAAAAAGCGGAGCGAGAACAGACCGCATTCAGAGCTGAACAGGGCTTCGAGGATAGGAACCCGGAACGTAAAATTGCGCACGCCGAGCAGTCTGCGGCATTTAAGAAACTCCCCCAAGTTGCGAAGGAGGTTTATGCAAAATCTAACGATTTGCACAACCACATTTTTCAGCAGCGTTTAGAAGCCCTCGTCACACGGGTAGAAGACGCGATCCTGGACGGCAGTAAACGGAAGGCGATGATCGCGGAGCTACGGCAGAAGTTCGAGTCTAATTCCTTGTCTTGGTATTACGCACCGCTATCTCGGTACGGCAACCACTGGTTTTACGGGGTGGACGCTGCGGGGCAGAATTGGTTCCGCACTTTTGAATCCGAACCGGCCCGAGACGAGGCGGTAAAAGCCTTCGAAACCGCCGAGGGTAAAATAGTCGGATCGGGGACTTCCATCCGCGATATGGGCGATAAGAAAAGGGAAGGGATTTCTGATGATTTTATTCTCGATATCAATAACAAAATCAAGGAAACACTACCCCCTGATCTGGCCGAAGGGCTACAGGATGATATCTACCAGATGTATCTAGCGACTCTGCCGGACGTATCGGTGCGGCATAATAATATGCACCGTAAAGGAACTCTCGGCTTCGATGAGGACACCATG
>JANYKK010000398.1 GCA_025361585.1 Methylobacter sp.
TCCATGTGACTGGATACTGGCATCCATGCCAGTATGACGGTGCTAGCTGAAATATTCTTATTAATCAGGTAAAGTTTTGAACTTTTAGAGTTTATATCACAGGGCACTTTAGCGTTCAATTTGCTCATCAGGCTGGACGAAGCGAAGCCGAATCTGGTGCAAGTAAACACTCAGCGGCTTTATGTGTGTTAGCGTACCGACGGACAGCAAATGTTGCGGTTAAACTGTTTTTCAATGTCTTTTATCCTTAAGTCCTGATTGCGGTTTAATCCCGGAGGTTTTTATGAAATCTACCACGTTACGCTCCAAACTGAGTCTATTGGCTCTATCTGCTATTTTGGTTGTGCCGGGTTGTTCCCAAAGCTTGGTCAAGGATGACACTAGCTCAGCCAGCGACGGCACTAGCCATTGCTCCGGTTCCGAGTGGGTGGACGACTCTACCCTGGCTGTACTGCCGATTCCCGTGGTGGCATTTTTTATGCCCCATACCGATCTTAATGACATCAAGGCCGATGATTATCTCAAGCACTGCGGGGACAGCGCCAAGTTAATCAACCGGGAGGTGGACATGGGGCATGGCGCATGTGTTCCTGCCGCGTTGACCAGGGTACTTACATTAGGAATATGGCAATGGTGTCCTGCTACTATTTCCTGGGAAGCTGACGTTCGACCCTAAGCAAAATAGGTGGTTACTTCCGAGTTTTCGGGAAATATTAAATTCAATCTCCCCCCCTGTATGTACGTCACCGTACATACAGGGGGGACAGGTTCTGTAAGCTGTATATATGGTCGCTATTCCTTGCGATCCAAGGAGAAACTCTTATGAAACGATTACATTTAGCGCTTATCCTGCCTTGTATTTTGTTCAGCTTTTCTGCACTTGCGGAACAGGATCTGATTAAGCCGCAAAGCCAAGGCGATGTTGCGTTCGTCAATGGTGGAGTGGGTGGCGATGAACAACATGCGATGCAAGCCTTGGGGCCTGACTACAACTTGCACCTGCTATTTTCAATAAAGGGTACAGGCGAATATGTCAGTGACGTAAAGGTTCGTATCGCGGACTCAAGCGGCAACACTATTCTTGAAACCGTGTCTGACGGCCCTATGCTGTTCGCCAAGCTCAAGCCCGGCCGTTACAGTGTTACCGTTGACAAGGACGGTCAGGTAGTCAAGAGAACGGCAACGGTCGCAAGTACGACGAAGAGGACTTCGCTGTCGTTCACTTGGCCCCATGATTAGACCCGATCACACCGGACAAGCCCTCTGATTCCTTCCTTGCAGATCTCGGCTTTCATTTGCTGTCATGTGCAAGGAATTGATCAACCTTCAACCTAATCTACAAAATATTTTTCAAATGAAGGACGCCAAGATAACGCCTCTGACAGTACAGCAATACGCAGAAATATCCGACGATATTTACGACGAAACTCACAGAGTTGAATACGCCGGAATGACTGCGGGTAAATGTGTCGGACATCCTGACTACGGTGATATTATCCTTGTTTCATCCGTGCTTGGCGGCTGCTTAATGATTCATTTCTAAGCAGTCCACCGCTGTGTATGGGGATGTACGATGCTGATGGAGCATACCTGGACGCGAGGTGCAGCCGTTCAAATTCCGTTTTAACTACTTGGTAGCATTCGCAGGCTCGTTCTTCCAATCCCGGCCTATCCAGTACCGTGATGAGTCCACGGCGACACTCAATCAATTTAGCTTTTTGCAATTTTCCGATCGCCTCCGTGATGCCTTCACGACGCACGCCGAGCATATTGGCGATCAATTCCTGGGTAATGATTAACTCGTTTGAAGGAAGCAAGTCAAGGCTTAACAGCAACCAGCGACAGAGTTGCTGATCCAGAAAATGATGACGATTGCAGACTGATGTTTGTGCTATCTGGGTTATCAGCCCTTGGGTATAACGCAGCAGCATATCGTGCAGGGTTCCATTGCGTACCCCTCCAGCTCGGTTGAATTCCTGTAATAGGAGTTGCGCCCGCAACCGATAGGCATAACCAACGCTGCGTACCACAGCCCGGTTAGGCATGGTTCCGCCGCCCATAAAAAGCGAAACGCCGATGATGCCGTCGTTGCCGACCATGGCGATTTCGGCGGGCGCGCCGCTTTCCATTACGTAAAGCATCGATACGATGCAGGTTGTGGGGAAATAAGCGTAACGCAACTCGTCACCGGGCTCGTAAATAATCTCTCCGAGCGGTAATACGACCAGTTCAAGATGAGGGGATAGGCGCTGGTATTCAGCTACGGATAGTGAGTCGAGAATATGGTTTTGCCCAAGATTAAGTTTATGCGATTCAATCATAAAGTCATGTCCCTATTTTGTGATAAGCATGGAATAGCTCTCTCAACCATGAACAAGGGTCGTTTTGTATGGCTCAAGAATATATTCTCCTGCTTATTCAAACAATAAGTGCTAGTACTTATCAAACGAACTTAGGAGCGCGCACGAAATTGTAGGGCGAATTCATTCGCCTTGGGCGGATGGATCCACCCCTGCTTTATGTGCGCTACCGTACCGACTGCGCCTTATTTTGCAGTTAGACTGAATACTGGCGGATGGAAAAGCACCGCAACACGCTGTAGATCAGCCGCCTAATCCTAGGGGAATACAGTTCACTCGCCGTCGCAATGTTTTGCGGCGGCGTTTTCTTATCGTCGGTCTCACTGCCGACAAAAAAGTTTTAGCTATCGGGTCTTAATACGCCGACCGATAGCCATGTGAAATCAGGGAAAACTATACATGCTAACAGAGACTTTTTCACTTCCTAGCCAAACCTCTATCTATACTAGCGCATCTCATGCACCAACAACTTTAGACAGCGCGATCGACCGAGCCAGATCGCAGCTTCTTGATCTGCAAAATGAAGCAGGTTATTGGGTGTTCGAACTGGAAGCGGATTGCACTATTCCCGCCGAGTACATCTTGATGATGCATTACATGGATGAAATCGATTTGGCACTCCAGGCCAAGATCGCCAATTTTCTTCGCTCACAACAAAGCATAGATGGCAGTTATCCCTTGTATACAGGCGGTTTGGGTGACATCAGTTGCACTATCAAGTCCTATTACGCGATGAAAATGGCTGGCGACTCTATCGATGCGGCGCATATGTTTAAGGCTCGGGAGTGGATACTGAATCAAGGCGGCGCTGCCAAGGCTAATGTTTTGACGCGCACCACGTTAGCGATGTTCGAGCAGATTCCTTGGCGTGGCGTCCCCTTCATTCCCGTGGAAATCATGTTACTACCCAAGTGGTTCCCATTTCATCTGGATAAAGTATCCTACTGGTCGCGCACCGTGATGGTTCCGCTATTCATACTTTGCACTTATAAAGTCAAAGCGCGGAACCCACACAAAATCGGTATTGCCGAACTGTTCGTTACGCCGCCGGATAAAGAGAAACATTATTTTTCCCACGTCAAAACACCGCTAGGCAAGGCCATACTGGTGCTGGATCGCCTGGGACGATTGATGGAGCCGTTGATCCCGGGTTTCATCCGCCGGAAGGCTACCGCAAAGGCGTGCGACTGGTTCATGGAAAGATTGAATGGGTACGATGGTCTGGGGGCGATTTTTACGGCCATGGTCAACGCCTATGAGGCTATGGATTACTTAGGAATCCCTGCCGATAATGAACAGCGACGTATCGCCAGAGTAGCTATCGAGCGTTTGCTGGTCATCAAAGACGATATGGCTTACTGTCAGCCCTGCGTTTCTCCTATCTGGGATACGGCATTGGTTGCACTGACCCTGCAAGAGGTCGAGTGCCAACAAGACGATTTACAGACCCGGCAAGCCCTGAAATCGGCTTTACATTGGCTGGCCGGCAAGCAGTTGAAAGACGAACCGGGCGACTGGCGGATTCAGCGTCCTGACTTGCGGGGCGGCGGCTGGGCTTTTCAGTTTGGCAACAGCTATTACCCCGATGTTGATGATACGGCGGTAGCGGCTCATGCCCTGGTTCAGTCCAACGACAGGCAGTTTGACGAGAATATCGAGCGTGCAGGCATTTGGATTGCGGGCATGCAATCCAGCAATGGCGGCTATGGCGCTTTTGATGCCGATAACAGCCATTATTATCTCAATCATATTCCGTTCGCCGACCACGGGGCCCTGATTGATCCGCCAACCGCTGATGTCAGCGGGCGCTGCATCATGTTATTGGGTAAGCTGGTCAACCAACACCCGGAATACCGGACGGTTATCGACAACTGTGTCGACTACTTGCGTAAGGAGCAGGAAACCGATGGCTGCTGGTTCGGACGTTGGGGTACCAATTATATTTATGGCACTTGGTCAGTGCTGACCGGTTTCGAAACCGCGGGGGTTCCCAAGCATGATCTTTGTATTCGCAAAGCCGTAATTTGGCTTAAATCCAAACAGCGTGCCGATGGTGGCTGGGGCGAGGACAATTACAGCTATTACGACACCAGGATTCGAGGCCATTTCCATATCAGCACAGCATTCCATACCGCGCTGGCATTGCTGGCATTGCTGTCGGCCGGTGAAGCAGACTGCGCTGAAGTCGGATCCGGGGTAAATTATCTGTTGAAAACCCAGCAGGCTGACGGCTTTTGGAACGACGAAAGCTTTAATGCTCCGGGCTTCCCCAAAGTGTTTTACCTGAAATACCACGGTTACGATAAATTCTTTCCGCTTTGGGCGTTAGGCTGTTACCGCAATGAGTGTCTACCTGAGCACGTGAACCGGTTCTAAAAAAACAGCTTGTCGAAGGATTAAATCAGCACTGCCCAGCAGGTTTATTTTGATTGCTCTTTTTTTTGCAGATGGATTTCAGCCTCTTTGGCGGCTTTGGCTGCTTCTTTAGCGTGTCCTTTTTTAGCATGTCCCTTGGCTTTTTCAATGTCCTCGAAAGTAGCCTTGTCGTGTTCGGCTCTCGGATTCTCTCCCGTTATGTGCTTTGGCGGCTGCGTATACGGTTTTTCTCTATTCTCTTGGATTAAATCTTTTTCTGCTTCTTCGCTCTGAGCGCCTGCGCCTTTCGCATCGCCTTTATTGCCGCTTTCCACCGCTTTTTCCAGGTGTTGCATGGCTTCTTTGGCATGTTCATCCTCGGCGGCGTAAGCCAATACAGAGTTGCCTGCAATAACAACCAAACTTGCCAGTAAGCTGTAAGATAATATTTTCATAGGATTTGCCCTTGATTTAGGGGGTTAAGTTTTTGCGTTAAGCATCTATTAGCCAGAATACAGTATTAGCAATATTCTTCAGAGAAGCCCAAGCATTAAAATGACGCTTACAAACTCTAATCCATTAACCTAAAAACCAGTACGATAGGCAATGGTAAAAGTAACTTCAAGGTAGAGAAAACCAGGCATTTATACAATTAGTAGAGATACCTACTGATAGAAAACTTTTTATACCGTCTAGGCCGCACATACTCTGTTAAATTGGCTAGTCTATGACTTTCAATTGCTTCACTCAGCGATAGGCGACCGTTTCAGTGATTTTTTGATGCCCCATTGCAGCCAACGAGTGATAGTGGTGTAAATGATCCTTAGGAAGGCAAACGTTAATAGCTGCGGTTTGGTTGGCGCAAACACTAGGGCTACTAACAAAGTGCCGGGTAATTTTGCTAATATTTCTATCAAGATGCTTTGCAGAATCAATCCTTTCGCCAATCGCATTAGCTCATGCATTATTGCGATTGAGTACGCCATTTAACTCAAGGAATAAATGTCATGAAAAAAATTAACCTCCTCAGAGCGTTTCAAATGATGTACATCAGCGCGGCTGTTGCAATATTTATATCCGGTTGCACAGGCATTCCTGCACCGACAGAACAAATGGCTGTTTCCAAGCTTGCAGTAAGTAATGCAATCAGCTCTGGAGGCAATGAGTTTGCACCGCAACCGCTTAAATCTGCGATGGACAAGATGGGGGCTGCCGAGCAGTCCATGGCAGAGAAAGATTATTTGCGTGCGAGGCAATTAGCGGAACAAGCTCAGGTCGATGCTCAGCTAGCCATGGTGACGGCGCGGTCAGGCAAGGCGCAAAAAGCGGCGCGTGAATTGCAGGAAGACAATCGCGTACTTCAACAAGAAATAGAACGCAACGCCCAATAATTATTAATGGAGGTCATCATGCAAACCTATCGATATTTTCCCATTACCCTGATTGCTGCCGCGATTGTTTCCAGCTGTGGTTCGATGCCGCAACATCCATCTCTCACCGAAGCGCACAACCGTTATAACAGCGCCCGCACCAATCCCGAGATCACCAATCTGGCCGCTCCTGAATTGCAAACAGCCGACGAGTCTCTGAGCAAAGCGGATTATGCTTTGAGCGAAGATGAAAGCGATGATGTCATCGATCATCTGGCCTACTTAGCCAAGCAACAAGTGGCAATCGCAGAGGAAACCGCCAAACGGAAAACCGCCGAATTAGCGGTCACCAATGCCGCAGCCAAACGCGACTTAGTCCGCCTTGAGGCGAGAACGGTTGAAGCCGATGCGGCTAAACAGCAAGCGGCGAATGCGCAGCAAACCGTTAATCGACAAGCGACAGAATTGGCAGTTGCCGACACCAATTCGAAGCTCGATCAAGCGCTGATTGCTCAACAGGAAATGCAGCTGAAAGTGTTAAATGCCAAGAAAACCGAACGCGGCCTGATGATTACATTAGGCGATGTTTTGTTTCGTACCAACAAGGCGCAGCTGCAACCAGGCGGTTTGCGTAACGTGCAAAAGCTGGCTGATTTTCTCAATCAATACCCGCAATATAAGGTGTTCATTGAAGGGCACACTGACAGTGTCGGCAATAACAGCGCCAATCAGGAGCTGTCTGATCGACGCGCCTATGCCGTGCGAACGGCTTTAAGCGATAGGGGGGTCGTCAGTGATCGTATCACGATGAGCGGTTATGTCGGCGCTTATCCGGTTGCGGGCAACAACACGGCGACTGGTCGCCAATTGAATCGTCGCGTGGAAATAATCCTCTCCGACGTAAACGGTAACATCGCTCCACGCTAGGCAGGATCGGGTCTGGCGGTATTTTTATGTTCGATAGCGTACAGACTCAGTTCAATCTTACCTATAAACGTTTATTCGGCTTACTTAAAAGATGACTTTCATGAATATTGCAATCGAACCCTTATTGGCACTAGTAATTAAGCAACATCTGATGATCATTTCTTAATTCCACGGGCATATTGCTAGGAGACTATATTTGGTTTTAACGCTTCTGAGCTGAGATTGATAGATGCGTCTATGCTGTAAAGCGATATGGGGATCGGCAGTGGTTGTATCGGGACGTTATGCCGATGCGAAAATCATATGAGGTCAGATTAAATAATTTCTGTCGGAATAACGAGCTTACGTATAATCTGACAAAGTAGAATTAAAACTGTAAACAAGGGCGTTCCTAATTAAGATACAATGAAAAAACCTAACCTGTGAGGTCGATATGTTTAAACGCTTGATTGTTTTGTTGATGATAATGGTTTTGTCCGGCTGCGGTTATAACACGCTACAGTCCAGCGACGAGGATATTAAGGCGACTTGGGCGGAAGTATTGAACCAATATCAGCGCCGCGCCGATTTGGTGCCTAATCTGGTGAATGTGGTGAAAGGTTATGCCGCTCATGAAAAGGATGTACTGACCGAAGTGACCGAGGCCCGCGCTAAAGTGGGGGCGATGCAGGCCACGCCGGAATTGGTCAATGATGAACAGGCATTTAAAAAATTTATTGCGGCCCAAGGGCAAATGACCAGCGCGATTTCACGGTTGCTGGCGGTGGCGGAAAACTACCCGCAACTGAAAGCCGACGGTTTGTTCCGTGATTTGCAGGCGCAGCTTGAAGGCACGGAAAACCGCATCACTGTGGCGCGAAATCGCTATATTGCGGCGGTCAAAGAATACAATATTACCGTGCGCTCTTTTCCTTCCAACTTGACTGCGATGATGTTCGGCTTCCAGACCAAGCCAAGCTTTACTGTAGAAAATGAACAAGCCATCGCGCAGCCGCCTAAAGTCGATTTTGGCGCGCCTGCAAAGGTCGGCGGTCAGTAATATGCCTTTTGCGATAAATCCCCGTGCCTGTATTCGTTACGGACTTGGGCTTTGTCTACTGTTATTTTGCATGGCGACTTGGGCAGCAGTTATTAGCGTGCCCGAGTTGTCGCGTCGCGTCACCGATCTTACCGGCACGCTCAGTGCCGAACAAGTTGCCGCGCTGGAAAATAAGTTGGCCGCATTCGAAACCCAAAAAGGCAGCCAGATTGCAGTATTAATCTTACCGACTATCGGATCTAAAGACATAGCCGAGTTTGGCATAGAGGTCGCCGATTTATGGAAGGTAGGTCGCAAGGGTGTCGATGACGGCGTAATCCTGATCGTAGCTAAAGATGACCATAAGTTACGCTTGGAAGTCGGTTACGGCCTGGAAGGCGTTATTCCCGATGCGGTTGCCAAGCGGGTGATTTCCGAAACCATTACCCCGCATTTTAAGAATGGCGACTATGCGGGTGGTATTGATGCCGGGATTAGCCAGCTAATTGGATTGATCGGGGGCGAGACATTGCCTGCGCCGAGCGAATACTCATCAGCTGAAGGGCAGGATGATGGGGCTTTTATGTTCATTCTGTTTGGCGGCTTGGTCGCTGGTTTTGTGTTGTCCGCGATGATCGGACGGGTCATGGGCGGGATGCTGGCGGGACTGGGTAGCGGTTTACTGGCCGTGCTGGTTTTTGGCGTAACTTTTTTATTGGCGTTGTTTATCGGGTTCATGATTTTTATTATCGTTGGAGTTCGTTCAAACGGCGGAAGCAACTGGTCTAGCGGCGGCGGATTTGGCGGAAGCAGTGGCGGCAGTTCGTGGAGTGGCGGCGGTGGCGGCTTTGGCGGAGGAGGCGCATCGGGATCATGGTGAATATTAAACGCTGGTTTCGTCATGTTTTTACGCTGCCTTGGCGTTGGAGGGTGCTGTTTCCGAAGGCGGTGCTGACCGAAATAGAAAAAGCTGTTAAACACTCTGAGCAGTTGCACGGCGGCGAACTTAGGTTTGCCATTGAAAATGCGCTGGTGCTGGGTAAGATTTGTCATGGCGTATCGGCTCGTCAGCGTGCGCTTGAGGTTTTTTCTGATTTGCGGGTATGGGATACCGAAGAAAACAGCGGCGTGCTGATTTATCTGTTGCTGGCGGATCGTGAGGTTCATATCGTCGCAGACCGGGGTGTTGCCAAGCGTGTAGCACAAGCCGAGTGGGATGCGATAGCCGAAGTTATGCTGCAAGAATTCAAACGGGGTGATTTCCTGCGCGGTTCTCTGCATGGTATCGAGCACATTACGATGTTGTTGGAGACCCACTTTCCGGCTGGTGATGATAATCGCAATGAGCTTCCCAATAAGCCGGTCATCGTTAAGCATTGATGAAGGCAAGTTATTAGGATTTGACGAATTTGTTGTTTCCATATACCATTGCACGGTTATGTTAGCCCGATTACCTGAATTCATAGATCCTTTGCACCTCGCTGATAAGCGCGGTGAATTGAAAGGTCAAATACCTGTAAGCAGTCTTGATCGTTTGGCGGATTTGCTGTTTAGCGACACAGGGGTTGTAGCTGTCGATCTTTTTTTCGGTCGGGAAGGGCGGTTAGCTAAAGTTGAGGGGCAAATAGAAACAGTTTTGGAACTTAAATGCCAAAATTGTCTGCAAGCAGTGCAATGGCCGGTCAAAAGTAGCATCAAGCTCGGCATTGTTACCTCAATTGATCAGGCGGACAGATTGCCTGAGGATTATGAACCGTTGTTAGTCGATGAGGGTAAAACCCTTTTAAAGAATATTATTGAAGACGAGTTGTTACTTATTTTGCCGACATTTCCGAAACATTCACATAATTGTCTAGGCCAGAAGCCTAGTAATAAACAGGCGGAATTTTTATTAAACGAGCAGCCGTCAGCTACTGAAAATCCTTTTTCCATCTTAGCCAAATTAAAAAACACTGGAGATTTATAATGGCCGTACAAAAAAGTAAAGTAACGCGTTCAAGACGCGGTCAACGTCGTTCACACGATGCGTTAACAGGCAAAACCTTGTCTCAAGATCCAATGACAGGCGAAACCCATATCCGTCACCATGTGACTCCAGGTGGCTTTTTTAAAGGCCGTCAAATTGTAGGCAATGTCGAAGAAGATTAAAATCTTCTCGCCTTGTAGCATGATGATATGCCGAAGTTGATCAGCAGGTCAGGTTCGGCTTTTTTATAATAACTCAGGAGTCATCCGCAAGCGTGAGCCTAACAATTTCGATTGATGCAATGGGCGGGGATTACGGCCCTGAAGTCACTATTCCGGCATCATTGGATTGTTTAAAGAACAATCCAGACTTAAAGCTAATTTTGGTGGGCGATGAAGCTGTACTCAAGCCGCAGTTAGCCCAAGCCTTAATTTCTTTCCAAGATAGACTCGTCATTCAACATGCATCTCAATGCGTTGAAATGGATGAATCGCCGTCCAAAGCGTTAAAAAACAAAAAAGATTCGTCCATGCGGGTTGCCATCAACTTGGTTCATGACGGGCGTGCGGATGCTTGCGTGAGCGCCGGCAACACCGGGGCTTTAATGGCAACAGCGCGTTTTGTGCTTAAAATGATTCCGGGTATCGATCGGCCTGCGATTATTTCCACATTGCCGTCAATTGACGGACATACCCACATGCTTGATCTGGGCGCGAATGTAGATTGCACGGCGGAGCATCTGTTTCAATTTGCAGTGATGGGCGCGGAGTTGGTTAAGGCCGTTGAAAATATCGATAATCCCAAGGTAGGGCTGTTAAATATCGGCGAAGAAGATATGAAAGGTAATGAGCAGGTCAAGGCTGCTGCCAAATTACTGGAAAATTCGTCGTTAAATTACATTGGCTATGTGGAAGGCAATTCTTTAAATGCAGGCAATATTCAGGTTGATCTGATTGTTGCCGACGGGTTTGTCGGCAATGTTGCGCTCAAAGCCATTGAAGGCGCGGCAAAAATGATCGGTACTGCGTTAAAGGAAGCTTTCGGCAAAAATATCGTCACCAAGTTGGCGGGATTGCTGGCTTATCCGGTGCTTAAATCGTTTAAAAAGCGTATTGATCCGCGCCTGTACAATGGTGCAAGTTTTTTAGGGCTGCGCGGACTGGTGATTAAAAGCCACGGTGGCGCTGATGTGCTGGCATTTAAGACGGCCATTCATCTTGCTGAAGTTGAAGTAAAAAAAGACGTTATCAAAAAAATAAGCGAACAAGTCGAAAGAACATTGGCGCTGAGAGAGAATGCATGACTCGTTATTCGAGAGTAATCGGTACCGGCGGTTATCTGCCGGAAGAAGTTCGCACCAATGAACAAATATCGCAAACGGTTGATACCTCCGATAGCTGGATTTTTGAGCGTACCGGCATTAAAAGTCGGCGCATAGCCGGGGCTGATGAAACCGCCTCAAGCATGGCCGAAATAGCGGCAAGGCAAGCTATAGAGGCCGCCGCCTGCGATCCCGAAGATATTGATCTGATCATCGTTGCGACCGGGACGCCTGATCGCGTTTACCCGAGTACCGGCTGTTTGTTGCAGCGGCGCTTAGGCATTAAAAACTGCGTTGCCTTTGATGTGCAGGCCGCCTGTTCAGGTTCGATTTTTGCGTTGAGCATTGCCGATCAATATATAAAGTCAGGCGCAGCCAAGAAAGTGTTGGTGGTCGGGTCAGAAATCTGTTCACGGGTTGTCGATTGGTCGGATCGGGGGACTTGTATTTTATTCGGTGATGGCGCGGGTGCGGTATTGCTGAGCGCATCGGATGAAGCCGGTATCTTATCGACGCATATTCATTCTGACGGCGAATATGAAGACCTGCTGTATTGTCCTAATCCTCAGGCAGCAACCGAGGCGAATAAAGATGAAGCCGGTTATATCAATATGCGTGGCAATGAAGTGTTCAAGGTAGCAGTCAATACGCTGGGTCGCATCGTCGATGAAACGCTGGCGGCAAATAACATGCAGCAAACCGATATTGACTGGCTGGTGCCGCATCAGGCAAATACGCGGATTATTGCGGCGACCGCAAAAAAATTAAAAATGTCCATGGATCATGTTATTTTGACCCTTGAGAATCAAGGCAATACCTCATCCGCATCGGTGTTGCTCGCTCTCAATGAAGGCGTTCGGGATGGGCGCATCCAACGCGGACAAGTCGTGTTGCTTGAAGCGTTTGGGGCAGGATTCACTTGGGGTTCTGCATTAATTAAATACTGAGCGGATTGACATGAATAACCAAACTTATAACTTAGCTTTTGTTTTCCCCGGACAGGGGTCGCAATCGGTTGGGATGTTGACTGCGTTGGCAGCCAGTTATCCTGAGGTGAAGCGCACTTTTGAACGGGCATCCGATGCGCTGGGTAAAGACTTGTGGTCACTTGTCGCCAACGGCCCGGAAGACGAGCTTAATCAAACTCATAATACCCAGCCTGCAATGCTGGCTGCGGGTGTGGCCGTTTGGGCAGTCTGGTGCAAACAAAGTAATGTGTGTCCTGCGTGGATGGCGGGGCACAGCCTAGGTGAATATACTGCACTGGTATGTTCGGATGCCATGTTGTTTGAAGACGGCATAAAGCTGGTGGCAGCAAGAGGGCGATTGATGCAGGAAGCGGTGCCTCCCGGTGTCGGCGCTATGGCGGCAATTTTGGGTCTTGAAGATCACGAAGTTGTTAAGGTTTGCGCTGATGCGGCTGAAAGTGAAATAGTTTCCGCAGTCAACTTTAATTCGCCGGGACAGGTGGTCATCGCCGGTCATACAGCTGCCGTTGAACGGGCTATGCTGGCGGCAAAAGCGGCAGGGGCTAAGCGAGCAGTATTGTTGCCTGTCAGCGTTCCTTCGCATTGTGCATTAATGGAGCCTGCTGCTCATAAACTGGACGAACTGTTACAAAACACAGTAATTGATACGCCTAAAATGACGCTGATCCATAATGTCGATGTTGCATCGCATAGCGCTTCCGAAGTCATCCGTAACGCATTAAAAGAACAACTCTATAAACCGGTGCGCTGGACCGACAGTGTCAAATTTATGCATGATCAGGGCGTCACTTGTTTTGTCGAATGCGGTTCCGGCAAGGTGTTAATCGGCCTGAACAAGCGCATAGTCAAAGATGCTGAGCATCTGTCTATTTATGATCCAGAAACATTAAATACAGCATTGGAGCAGCTCAATGGATAAACAAGTCGCTTTAGTAACGGGTGCCAGTCGCGGCATCGGTCGGGCAATCGCCGAAAGATTGGCCCAGGATGGTTTTCTGGTCATCGGTACCGCTACCACCGATGGCGGCGCTGATTCAATTTCCGCCTATTTGGGCGAACAGGGCAAGGGTTTGAAACTTGATGTCGGCAACCCGGAATCTATTGAGGAAGTCATCAAAACAGTTAATGACCAGTTTGGCGCACCGACCGTGTTGGTTAATAATGCCGGTATCACCCGTGATAATTTGTTGATGCGTATGAAGGACGAAGAGTGGGATGACATCATCAATACCAACTTGACTTCGGTCTTCCGCATGAGCAAAGCAGTGCTGCGAGGCATGATGAAGGCGAAAACAGGCCGCATTATCAATATTTCATCGGTAGTCGGTTCGACCGGCAATGCCGGTCAGGCCAACTACGCAGCAGCAAAGGCCGGGATGGTCGGATTTGCCAAATCCATGGCCAAAGAAGTGGGTTCGCGCAATATCACCATCAACACCGTGTCGCCTGGCTTTATTGATACCGATATGACCAAGGAACTCGGCGATGATATTAAAAATACCCTGTTGTCATCTATCCCCCTGTCCCGCTTAGGCAAGACCGAAGAAATCGCCCATACGGTTTCGTTCTTGGCTTCAGAGGGTGCAGCTTACATCACAGGAGAAAATATTCATGTCAATGGCGGCATGTTTATGCCGTAAGAGGTGTTGCCTATATTAACCAGTTAGACCGTAATATGTTCATGGCTTAATATTGTGACATTGTTGCAATATCAAGTATAATCCCCCCGCCGTCTGGAATTTCCAGAGACGGGATTTCAAATAAAATTAATAACAATGCTAATGTAGGTCTCAGATTAGACTCTGGGAAGCTTACATTGTTTGAGGATAATAATTATGAGTAACATTGAAGAACGAGTAAAAAAGATTGTTGCAGAACAATTAGGTGTTAAAGAAGATATCGCTACCGATGCTTCATTTGTAGATGATCTAGGTGCTGATTCTCTTGATACAGTTGAACTCGTCATGGCTCTTGAAGAAGAATTCGAATGCGAAATTCCAGACGATGAAGCTGAAAAAATCACAACTGTTCAGCAAGCTATCGATTATGTAGTAAAAAACGCTTCTTAAAAACTGTTTTTGTAGGTTGGGTTGCGACTGCATGGGCAGATATTCGCTTTTGCAATATCTGCATTCACCAGATCCATGTGGATTATGCAGACAGTAGTTGCGTAGGATGGGTACGGCTGCATGGGCAGATATTTGCTCCTGCAATATCTGCATTCACTACATCCATGTAGATTATGCGGGAGCTAGAGTAATGCAGGAGCAATTTCCGAGAGCGGGAGCGAACCCCATCATACTTGTCCATTGTTGCAATGGGTTTCACTGCGTTCTATCCATCCTACTAACCATTCATTCCCGCCTTCACTTTTCTTACGGTATATCACATTGAGCAAACGTCGAGTTGTCATAACTGGATTAGGCGCAATCACGCCTTTAGCTAACACGGTCTCAGAAACATGGGACGGTATTATTAATGGTAAAAGCGGCATAGGCCCAATTGATTCTTTCGACATTTCTTCTTTTGCCACCACCTTTGGCGGCGTTATAAGAAATTTCGATATTAGCCAGTATATTCCCGAAAAAGACGCCAAACGCATGGATGGTTTCATCCATTACGGTATCGCAGCGGGCTGTCAGGCTATTGAAGATTCAGGCATTGAAGTCACCGAGGCTAACGCCGAGCGCATCGGCGTCGCTATCGGATCGGGTATCGGCGGCATTACCGGCATTGAAGAATGCTATGCGCTCTATGATAAAAGCGGCCCGCGTCGTATTTCGCCGTTCTTTGTTCCCGGCAACATTATCAACATGATTTCAGGCAACCTTTCAATCAAATACGGAATGAAAGGCCCTAATTACGCCATTGTTACCGCCTGTTCCACAGGTACACATAACATTGGCGATGCTGCACGGTTAATTAAATATGGCGATGCCGATGTGATGATTGCGGGCGGTGCTGAGCGCTGCACCACATCACCGACAGCCATGGGCGGTTTTGCTTCGGCAAAAGCCTTGTCCCGCCGTAATGATGACCCGCAAGCCGCCAGTCGCCCTTGGGACAAAGACCGTGACGGCTTTGTGTTAAGCGACGGTGCCGGTGTAGTGGTTCTGGAAGAACTGGAACATGCCAAAGCGCGCGGCGCAAAAATTTATGCTGAATTGGTAGGCTTTGGTATGAGCGGCGACGCTTATCACATGACCACGCCTTCAGTCGGCGGCGAAGGCGCTGCGCGGTGTATGAAAAATGCGTTACGCGATGCCGGTTTAAATGCCGATGCGGTCGATTACATCAACGCGCATGGCACATCGACGCCAGCTGGCGATGTGGGTGAAACCCAGGCAATGAAAGCCGCATTGGGCGAACATGCTTATAAAGTCGCAGTTAGCTCAACAAAGTCCATGATCGGCCATTTATTAGGCGCTGCGGGCGGAATTGAAGCGGTATTGACGGCCTTAAGCATCAAAAACCAAATTGCTCCGCCGACTATTAACCTGGAAAACCAGGATCCTGAATGTGACCTGGATTTTGTGCCGAATACCGCAAGAAATATGAAAATTGATGTTGCGATGTCCAATTCCTTCGGCTTTGGCGGCACTAACGGTTCGTTAGTTTTTAAACGGTACGAATAGCAGGGTGGGCAGCGTTTTTCTGCCTTACACCTTCACGCCTAGCAAGCTAAAAGAATGATACTCGTCAATGGTGAAAGCAAGGAGCATATCGAAACATCCGACCGCGGTTTCCAATACGGTGATGGATTATTCGAAACCATTGAGGTTAGAGACGGATCGGCTGTTTTCCTTAAGCAGCATTTGGAGAGGTTAAATTCCGGCTGCCAGCGGCTGTGCATGCCTTTTCCAGGTGCTGATTTGCTTAGCCTTGAAGCTAGGAAGTTGTGCCGCCAACAGGATTTAACTCGGGCAGCGCTAAAAATCATCGTCACTCGTGGCTCGGGTGGGCGAGGATATCGCCAACCCGATGTCATTCAGCCCACCCGGGTATTAAGTCTTCATCCTTATCCCGACTATCCGTTAACATACCAAGAGCAGGGCATAGCCGCCCGTTTCTGCACGGCCCGCTTGGGATTGAATCCCGTTTTGGCAGGCATCAAACACTTGAACCGCCTTGAACAAGTCATGGCCAGATCCGAATGGAACGACCCGGATATTCAGGAAGGGCTGATGCTGGACGCCAACGATCATGTTATTGAAGGAACAATGACTAATCTTTTTTACATCAAAAACAACA
>JANYKK010000390.1 GCA_025361585.1 Methylobacter sp.
AGCGCCAGCCGGGTTTGTAGATAAATTTCACCAGCCACATCCTGATGCGCCAGATCGGGAGCCGGAGACATCGCATACGCGCAACCGTCGATTAGCTCATAGCGAATCTCTTCAGGCCAAGTCAGATAATCACCGTAGCAATGGTGTTGGGTATCTTTTAATGCTAAACCCATAGAAGTTTTCTCGTGTAGTTCATGCAAACCGGAATTGATTGAAAAAGCATAACACAGAGGATATGCTCCGAATACTATTTTAAGTTTTCAATTACACTCCCCTTTTATTCCCTGTAGGCAAACCCACCGCACTACCCATTAGCCTTAACGGAGGTTACCAATGAACGAAATAACCCAACAAGAACTGGAAGATATTACCAAACGTTATCAGGAGCTGATGATCTCGCAGCAAACATTATTACTGTCGACGGCTTCAGCAACCGGCGTTCCTGACATCAGCTATGCGCCTTTTGTGTGTGATAACGCAGGAGTCTTTTATATCTATGTCAGTGAGATGGCCTGCCATACAGTTAATTTGCTGAATAACCCGCAGGCATCGATATTGTTTATCCATCCGGAATCCGAATCGCCTAACCTTTTTGCCCGAGAACGGGCGGTGTTAAGCTGTAGCGTCAAAGAAATAATGCGGGACGATGCAATTTACGCTGACCGGATACAAGCCTTGCAGGATACGTTTGGCGAGGTGGTTAGTGTGCTGCGCTCATTATCGGATTTTCATTTGTTTGCATTGCGTCCGGAAAATGGGCGATACGTTATTGGTTTTGGGCGCGCCTTCAGTATTAATGCGAGTGATGGTTCCTTACGTCATACTTAGCCGAGTCTCTGTAAAACAGATCGGAAAATATGTCGTTAATTCCTTCATGTTTACACAAATAGCCTAGCTGGCGCGTTCCCATGGCGCTACGATCATCGTTATACACAAGTATTTAAAGGCACGTCATTCCGGCAGGGATTGCCGGAATCCAGAGCACAGGGATGTGAATGCTTGATTTAACTTAAGTGGCTCTTCTTTTGCAATACTTTTCGTCTGCTTCGGCATTGCCATCCATGGCATCTGGATCCCGGCAATCCCTGCCGGGACGACGCAGTTAATAAGCACTTGCGTACCCTACGAATCCAACACCCATGCCTAGCTTTCGTCATCATCGCCGCTATCAAGTCCCACCTGATCGGTAATACTTTTCGGAAAAGTCTTTTTGACTTTAACGCCCAGCTCGACAAAGCTGCTGGCTTGGCGGATCAGGTTGCCGTTACCTTGGGTTAATTTATTCATCACGCCGTCGTAAGTGCTGTTGACGGTGCTTAATTGCTTGCCCAGCTTATCCAGGTCATCGACAAAGCCCCGAATTTTGTCATAAACCAGCCCTGCCTTATCGGCGATAGCGCTGGCATTTTCGTTCTGGCGTTCGTAGCGCCAGATATTTTCGATAGTACGCAATGTGGCTAACAAAGTGGTCGGGGTGACCACGATGATTTTGTGCTCGAAGGCATCGGTGAATAGGCGCTCGTCGGCCTGGAAAGCGGCGATGAAAGCGGCTTCGATCGGCATAAACAGCAGTACGAAATCCAGCGATCTCAGGCCTTTCAGGCCGGAATAATCCTTGTTGCTCAAGCCCTTGATATGTTCCCGCACTGCGTCGGTGTGCTGTTTTAAGGCCAACACCCGCTCCTGCTCGTCTTCAGTTGAGCAATAGCGTTCATAAGCCACCAACGACACCTTGGAATCGATGACCACATCCTTGTCCTCGGGCAAACGGACAATCACGTCCGGCTTGAACAGCCGGTTTTCCTCGTCCCGGAATGCGCCCTGGGTTTCATACTCGATGCCTTTGCGCAGCCCCGATTTTTCCAGCACTTTTTCCAGGATCATTTCGCCCCAGTTGCCCTGGGCTTTCTTGTCGCCTTTCAACGCGCGGGTCAGGTTCAGCGCTTCCTGGTTCATTTGCGCGGTATCGCGCCGCAACGAGACGATTTCCTCGCGCAGGGAAATGCGGTCCTTGTTCTCGTTGTCGTAAACCGTTTCGATGCGCTGCTTGAACTCGCCGAGTTGTTCCCGTAGCGGCGTGACGATGTGATCCAGGCTGGTTTTATGGTGTTCGGTGAATTGCTTGCTGCGGTCGTCGAAAATCTTGCCGGCCAGGTTTTCAAACTGGGTGTTCAGGCGCAGTTCCGCATCCAGCAGCAGCTTCAATTTTTCCTCGGTATTTTTCGCCTGCTCATCCATGCGGGCCTGCAACTGGGCATTCTCGGTTTTGGTCTCGATGAACAGCTGCTGCAATTGTTTAAATTCGGCCTCGCGGGCCTGCAACTGCTTTAGCTTTTCTTCCGAAACCGCAAGATCTGTCGAAAGCTGGCGGATCAGTGTTTTATCCTTGCCGCTCAATAGACGCATCGCAAATGCGCCGAGCAGAAAACCGATTAAGGCCCAGGCCAGCGTAGGCATATTATTGATAAAATTCATGTTGGTTGATTTTCAAATAAAGTAATCGATTTTCCGACTCTATCAATATGCTCTACCAGAGATTGATTCTCCAGCGCCTCATAATGCACGACATCAAAAAAATACGGCAAGGGCAATTCTTCATTGAGCAAAAAACTCAATCTTTGGATTGTTTCAGGGGTGACGGCGCGGCCTTTTATCGCCAGATCGACATCGGATGCATTTTTGTGCGTTCCTTTGGCGCGGGGACCGAAAATAACCGCATCGTCAATTTCAGGAAATTGTTTAATGGCGGCTGTGATGCGTTTAATATCAGCCTGGGTCAATCCCGTATCCATCACTCCAGCTCGGAACTCAAACGACGATACAACTGTTGCAAAGCGGGGAAATAGTCGCCCCTGATTTTACCAACTACTTCTAGGGCTTTGTTTTCATCATAGGTATGAGTTGTCAGATTCCTGTCGGCCAAAGCATCCATCCACAATTGACCGTTATCCAGAATGCCAGCCTGAAAAGCCTGCTTTATCGCGTCTCTGGCCGAATTAACCGTATAACCCAGCTGCTCCAGATAATCATTCATCAGTTTCCAGGCCAGCTCAAAAGCCATTTCGTAAAACTGGATGATACCGCCGCGCTCATCTTCAGAAGGCGTTGCTATGGCCAGGGCGCGCTCCAGCAACAAAAAGGCCTTTTTGTAATTATCAAAGCGTTGTTGCCAGCGAATACCGTCGCTCATGGTTCTCTACCTAAGGAAACATTAGGAGCGGAGTGCAAACTCCGCCCCGCTTGAAATGTGCTATTGCATTTGTTCAACCAAAGGATAGAGTTCCTGGCTTTCGCGCTGAATACGTTGATGCAGGGCTTTGAAGATATTATTGGCATCGGTTCTAAATCCCTCCGGGTTGGCTGTCACCTTGGATGCGATATTCCAGTTGCCTGCGAACCCCATATACGCAGCTGCAATACCGCCCATTTCATCTTGGAATGCCTTCCCAAGTTGGACAAGATCAGGATTAGCCGAGTTTGCAAGCGCGGGATAGAGAACTTGATCTTCTCCGGCAAGATGTAACTTGATTATCGAACTTATTGAAATAATCGCTTTGGCAATAGCATCCGCATTTTCCGGAATTCCGCTACTCACCAAACCTTTGAGTTCTGTGACTGCCGAAAGAATCGCCGCGTGATCTTTTTTGAATCTGTCGATATTCATAAGCACCTTCTCGCATTGTTACATATTTGGTTAATTTGAGCCGGACAGCAACGTATTACGACGAAGCTATCCCCCTTAAATATAGGGTAAATTGAAGCAATTGACACTAAAGTTCCACAGCGTTAACTAAACTAGCGTCGGCTTGGTTTTACAAGCGCTTGAATATGGCTTCGGCAATATCCAGGGTTTTTTCCAGGTCTGCATCGCTATGCGCGGCAGAAACAAAACCGGCCTCGAACGCCGAAGGCGCCAGATAAACGCCCTGCTCCAGCATCGCATGGAAAAAGCGCTTGAACAGGGCTTGATCGCATTGCATGACCTGGGCGAAGCGGCTCACTTGCTGTTCTGCCGTGAAAAACAGCCCGAACATGCCGCCAACACTGTTCGTGGTCATAGCAAAGCCAGCCTGCTTGGCGCGAACTTTCAGGCCTGAGGTCAGTTTTTCGGTTTTTGCGCTCAACGCTTGGTAAAAACCGGGCTGGGCTATCAGTTCCAGGGTTTTTAAACCGGCGGCCATCGCGACCGGGTTGCCGGACAATGTCCCTGCCTGATAAACAGGGCCGAGCGGGGCAAGATGCTCCATGATTTTACGTGAGCCGCCGAAAGCGCCGACCGGCATGCCGCCGCCGATGATTTTGCCCAGCGTGGTCAAATCGGGCTTAATATCATAAAGCCCTTGTGCGCCGGTTAAGCCCACCCTAAAGCCAGTCATCACTTCATCGAAAATCAACACGCTACTATATTGGTCGCAAACCGTGCGCAAGCATTCCAGGAAGCCTGGCTCCGGCGGGATGCAGTTCATGTTGCCTGCGACCGGCTCGACGATGATGCAGGCGATTTGCCCGCCCAGTTCGGCAAACAGTGCTTTGACCGCTTCGCTATCGTTATAGGGTAAGGTGATGGTGTTTTCGGCGACCGAGGCCGGTACGCCGGGAGAGCTGGGTACGCCGAACGTCAACGCACCGGAACCGGCTTTGACCAATAAGGAGTCGGAATGGCCGTGATAGCAGCCCTCGAATTTAACGATTTTATCCCGACTTGTGTAGCCTCGGGCCAAGCGAATTGCGCTCATGGTCGCCTCGGTGCCGGAACTGACCATCCTGACCATATCGATGGAAGGCATCAGCTCGCAAACCCGCTTAGCCATTAGCGTTTCAATTTCGGTCGGCGCGCCAAAACTCAGGCCTTTTTCAGCTGCTTGTTTGACCGCCGCGATGACTTCCGGGTGGGCGTGGCCTAAAATCATCGGCCCCCAGGAGCCGACATAATCGATATAACTGTTGCCGGAACTGTCGAAAATATGAGCGCCCAGGGCATGATCGATAAAAACCGGTGTGCCGCCTACGCCACTAAAAGATCGTACAGGAGAATTTACACCGCCGGGAATGACAAGTTTTGCCTCGGAAAATAACGCGCTTGCTTCAGTCATGATTTCTTCAATATCGCTAAGGATGTGTGTATGCCGTCGATCTGCCGGAAACAGGTACGGCGAAGGTTAAATTTAATGGCGTAAAGGATAAGATAACTTTGCCAGGATTGAAAGTTTATCGTGGAAAGCAGGTAGTTGCATCCTCTTAAATTACCGTTGCTTATCTACAGCCCAGTTTCGACTTTCCACTTTTAAAATAACTGCGGCATCATTGCTCAAAAAAATGGCGATACCCCAATAATCAGTCTATTATTCAATATTCACATATATAGTAAGTAAATAATTAAATAAGTTTATGTCAACTCCATTGTCGCAACATGGCTTGAAGCGTAATATTTTTTGTTCGCTAGGCATTATCATTGCAATTATTAGCGTTTCCGAAGCGCTTATCATATTGCTGCTTGATGCGGCTCATCAATGGGGACTTGAGTTGTCGCCATTGCAGAATGCCGTTTTTAACGTCGCGCTGCTGACTATACTCGGCTCAACATTGTTATGGTTTTTCGCGGTACGACCATTATCCTTGCAGATCGATCAGGAAAGAAGGTCGTCCAACAGGGAATTGCTGAGCGCCCTGGAAAACCATGTTCTGGTCAGTATCGCCGATGTCCAAGGGCGCATCGTCTACGCTAACGACATGTTTTGCAAGGTCTCCGGTTATACGCAAAATGAGCTTGTCGGACAGGATCATCGTATCGTCAATTCCGGCCACCACGATCAGGATTACATCCGTAACATGTGGCGCGCCATCGCAAGTGGACAGGTGTGGCGAGGGGAGTTCTGCAATCGCAATAAGGACGGGGAATTGTACTGGGTGGACAGCACTATCGCGCCAGTGCTGGATAAAGCAGGCAAGCCCAAGCAATATATTTCGATACGCCGGGATACGACCACCCGAAAAGCCAACGAACTAAAGCTGACAGCGCTCAAGCGCGCTCTGGATGCCAGCAGCGAGATGATACTCATCACTAATGCAGAGGGCCTCATCCAATACGCCAATCCGGCGTTGTGCCTGTTTACCGGCTGGACGGAGGAGACGTTGCTGGGACAAAAACCCTATGTGCTGGATAGTCCTACCGCCGACCAGCAAGCCCTGTCCGAGATGCAAAGTCGGCTCCGTTGTAGCGAAGCTTGGTCGGGTCGGCTGCGGGGCCGCCGCTACGGCAAAGTTTCCTCCCCCGAGGAAACGATGGAATACTGGGCCAAAACCAATATTACGCCGATTTTAATGGCAAACGGCACATTGTCCGGCTATGTGCAGATTCAACATGACGTCAGCAAAGAGGTCGAGCAGGAAGCGGCCTTACAAATTGAAACGGCCGATAACGCCGGTCGCCTAGCAATCTCAGAGGCACTGCATCACTCCCTGTCGCTGGAGCAGCGCTTTATTCAGGTTCTTGATATTTTATTCGGCCTAAAAGGCTTGAATCAGCAACGCAAGGGCTGTGTTTTACTGCGGGCACAGGATGATGATGTTCTGGAGAAATTTGCCGTAGTTGGTAATTTCGACCGGATGGAGCAGCGCATCGCTTTTGGCGACGGTCTGTACGGTCAAGTCGCTGTATCAAGGAAGCTGGTCGTTGCCGATGATTGCTGTTGCGATAACCAGCCGTCGCACGGCCACTACATTGTGCCTATCACGGCCGGTGAGCAAACTCTTGGCGTATTGATGATTTTTACCGACGCCCACCCCATCCAAAGCGAGTCCCGTATTACGATGCTCGAACAAGTCGGCGAAATGATTGCGCTTGCATTGCTACAGAATCAGGCTAATGTCTCGATGGCTGCGGCTCGCGATGCTGCGTTGCAGGTCGCACATACCAAGACTGAGTTCCTGGCCAATATGAGCCATGAAATTCGTACCCCGATGAACGGCGTATTGGGTATGCTCGATCTTTTACAGGATACCCAGCTGTCCCGTGAGCAATGGGATCTGATTGAAATCGCGGCAAACTCGGCAGAATCCTTGTTAACCATCATCAACGATATTCTGGATTTTTCTAAATTGGAGGCAGGCAAGATCGAGCTGGAACGGATCGAATTTAATCTGCCGGATTTGGTGGAAGAGGTTTGCACATTACTGTCCAGCCGCGCTCACAGCAAAGGTTTGGAATTAAACTGCTTTTTGCCGCCGAACCTGCCGTTACGTTGGCAGGGCGACCCCACGCGCATCCGCCAAGTGCTGACCAATCTGATTGGCAATGCCGTTAAATTTACCGACCGGGGCGAAGTCTCGGTAAAAGTCTCGGCAATTGCTCCATGCATTGCTCTACCTCCTGCATCCATGCAGTCGTCGGCAATTGCTCCATGCATTGCTCTACCTCCTGCATCCATGCAGTCGTCGGCAATTGCTCCTGACAGACTGTCGGCACACACACCATCCCTGGCGACATTACGCTTTGAGGTAGTAGATACCGGCATCGGCATTACCACCGAAGCGCAAGCCCGTCTATTCCAGGCTTTTTCTCAAGCGGACAATTCCACCTCCCGGCGTTATGGCGGCACCGGACTTGGCCTATCCATCAGCAAGGATTTGGTTATGCTGATGAACGGCAGCATAAGTGTTGAAAGCGCACTGGGACGGGGTGCAAACTTTTGGTTCACGTTGCCTTTGACGTCGGTGGATAACGAGATTCCTGCGCCGCAAGCGGACTTTGTCGGCAAGCGGGCCTTGATAGTCGATGATAACGCCACCAACCGTATGATTTTGACGCACTATTTAAGCAACTGGGGTTTTACTTTAAGGGAAACAGACAATGGCCCTGAGGCGCTCGTTGAACTCGAAGCCGCCATGCTGCGAAACGAACCCTATGATTTGCTGCTATCGGATATGCAAATGCCGGATATGGACGGATTTGCTCTGGCCCAAGCCATCACCGAAAAACCGGCTATTGCAGGCATACCGCGTATTCTTCTATCGTCAGGCACTATAGGCTTGGAGGCCGAAAGAATCGCATCAGGTTTTGCGCAAAGTCTGTTAAAACCGGTGCGGCAATCACAGCTTTTTGATGCTATTATCGCTGCATTGCAGCTTCCCGATCAGAAAGCTGCTCCAGCAGCCGTGGCCAAAGAATCTGCGCTCAACTACTGCGGCAAACAGGTACTGGTGGTCGAAGATAATAAGGTTAACCAAAAAGTGATACTGTCCCAGCTTGCCAAGTTTCAGCTCAAGCCTGATCTGGCTAACAATGGTCAAGTAGCGCTGGATATGCTGGAACAACAAGCCTATGATTTGGTATTTATGGATTGCCAAATGCCGGTCATGGATGGTTACGAAGCCACACGTGCTTTGCGCGAACGGGAAATAGTCACAACAAACAGTCAGTCGCGTACGCCTGTCACCGCACTGACCGCGCATGCCTCGGCAGGAGAGCGCGAAAAGTGCCTGTCCGCAGGCATGGACGATTATCTTAGCAAGCCCGCCAGTCGGGCCGATCTAGCAGTGATTTTGAGACGCTGGTTGGGAGAACCCTCTACCGCGTCAATGACTGAGGATAATGTGCTTGAAAATGAAACTCCCCTCAGCCCCCCCTTGATAAAGGAGAAAGCCTGTTGGGATGAATCTGCCGCGCTCAAGCGGTTGGATGACGATCAGGATTTACTGGCCGAGATGATAGATTTGTTTCTTGAAGAGGCTCCTTTGTCTGTGGTAGATCTGGGTGCCGCCTTGTCTAGAAGCGATTTTCTGGCATTGGCCGATGCAGCCCACGCTATTAAAGGTATGGCTGGACATTTTTGCGCAGAACAGATAATCAGCCTTGCAGTAAATCTGGAACACGCTGCCCGAAATGGCGCAGAGGCTGATTTTCAGTTGATGACCCATGACTTGAGTCTAGCCACGACAGATTTAGTCGAGAAGTTACTATTAAGAAAAGAACAATATCAATGAACACTGAATTCAACCTTAATGAGCTAAAAGCCGCCGACCGTCTGCCTTCCCCTTCGGGAACGGCGCTAGCTATTATGGAACTCGTGCAACAAAGCGATGCCACCGTGCAACAGGTGAGCCAGCTGGTTAAGGTCGATCCCGCTCTAAGCGGACGTATCTTGCGTTTTGCCAATTCGGCCGCTTTTGGCGCTCGACGCCCTATCGCCGATATTCAATCGGCTGTCATGATGATGGGTATGCAGGCAGTGCGTAACTTTGCACTGAGCCTTTCCCTGATTGGTAACAACAGCAAGGGGAATTGTTCAGGGTTTAATTACGACGCCTACTGGTCGCGATCCCTGGCGACATCGGTGTCCATCGCGGCGATTACTGCCAGAGAGCGCACCGTGGTACCCGAGGAATCATTTACCATGGGGCTGCTGGGCAACATCGGTAGCCTTGCCCTGGCGACCGCTTGGTCGGAAATTTATAGCGAATGTCTTGCCGCAGCAGAGGGCAAACCGCTTCTTACTCTGGAGCGTGAGCGTTTCGCCATCGATCATGACGCCTTGAGTATTCTATTGCTGGCTGACTGGGGATTTCCGGCAGTATTTCTGGATGCCCTGAAAATGAGCTTTGACTCCCACGTAGCGGGAATTACTCGAATTGACCAGTTCGCCAGACAAATGATTCTCGCCCGATTGATCGGAAACTATTGCGTAACTGAGGAGGCTGATCGAGCTACGCTGTTGCCGGATTTAACAGCGGAGGCCAGCCTTCATGGGCTGGATGAGTCGGCTCTGCTTATCTTTATTGATGAAACAATCAAGCTGTGGCAGGAATGGGGAACATTAGTCGACGTAAAAACGGATGTGCGCCAGCCCTTGCCAACAAAGGCTGCTGATGTGGAACCGGTTCTGCCCGGTTTGGATCTGTTGCTGGTCGATGACGACCCGATGATGCTGGCGCGTCTATCCAAGCAGCTGGTAGCAGCGGGAAATAAGGTCGCGGTGTGTCGAGATGGGGAATCCGCGCTAAAGCATGTCATTGCGCATAAACCGCAATTGGTGATTACCGATTGGCGCATGAAACCGACAGATGGCTTAGCCCTTTGTAAGGCCTTACGCGCATCGGCTTTTGGCAAAAACATCTACCTGATTATGCTCACCTCAACGGAAGACGAGGATGCCCTGGTCGAAGCATTCGATGCCGGTATCGACGATTATGTGACCAAGCCGGTCAGCCTGCGTGTCTTGCTGGCGCGCCTTCGGGCCGGTCAACGCATCATTACGCTGCAACATGAACTGGAAAAAGAGAGCCGTGACATCCAGCGTTATACGGTCGAGCTGGCGGCGGCTAACCGCCGTCTTAAGTCTATGGCGAATACGGATGTGCTAACCGGCTTACCTAATCGACGCTATGCGTTACACCGGCTGGAACAGGAGGCTGCGACCGCGCTACGCGCCAATCAACCCTTGAGCATTTTAATGATGGATTTGGATTATTTTAAATCGGTTAACGACACCTTGGGTCATGATGTCGGCGACCAAGTGCTGGTTCATGCTGCCAAGCTGATGCGTGAAACCGCCCGCTCCGGCGACATTGTCTGTCGGCTGGGCGGCGAAGAATTTCTAGTCATCGCCCTTAACACCGATGGCGGCACAGCCCTGGCTTTGGCTGAGCGCATCCGCTGCTCTATTGAAGAAAACCAGCCTCAGGGATATATCTTGCGCCATCCGGTTACTGTCAGTATCGGTGTGGCGGGTTCTATGGGAGCTAAGCCCAGTTGGAAAGAATTGATGAAATGTGCAGATGATGCGCTGTACCTAGTCAAACAAGGCAATCGCAATGGCGTGCAGCTTGCTGAAGAAGTTGAGAGTGGCAAGTAGCAAGTGGGGGAGTTGCTTCTCCACTCGCCATGCCAACTGAGTAGTATTGCCGATAGCGGCAATAGCAGCCGTTATGTTATCGTGTTCAACCTTTATCGGATAAACACGAGTCTAGGCAATGAATGTATTAGCTGTCTACAGCATCAAGGGCGGTGTTGGCAAAACCTCAAGCGCGGTCAATCTGGCGCACACAGCCGCCCGCAACGGCCATCGCACCCTGGTTTGGGATCTCGATCCGCAAGGAGCCAGCAGTTATTATTTTCGCATCAAGCCCAAGATCAAAGGCGGTAGCAAAGAGCTAGTCGCAGGAAAACGCGAACTGGACGGCCTGATTAAAGGCACCGATTTTGAAAACCTGGATTTATTACCGGCCGATTTCTCTTTCAGAAATCTGGATTTGGTTCTCGACGCCAAGAAAAACCCAACCCGTCAACTTAAAAAACTCCTGAAGCCGTTGGCGGAAGATTACGATTTCATTTTCCTGGATTGTCCGCCGAACATTTCGTTATTATCCGAAGCCGTTTTTGAGGCCGCCGATAGCTTGTTGTCTCCGATAATTCCCACCACGTTATCGTTAAGAACGCTCGAACAGTTGGAAAAGTTCATCGAAGATAACAACTTGAATAAACTGGCATTGATCCCTTTTTTCTCGATGGCCGACCGGCGCAAAAAAATGCACCGCGACATCATGGACAACCTGATTCAGAGTCATCCTGGAATTTTAGCGACCGCCATTCCTTATGCCAGCGATATTGAACGCATGGGCTTGGAGCGCATGCCGTTGGGGGGCTTTATCAAGAAAAGCCCATCCATGATCGCCTACGATGCCTTGTGGCAGGAAATTCTGACCCGCGTTACCATCAATAACAAACAATAAAGGGATGCTGCTTAACTAATACCTTATCCGTCTTGGAGTAAACCATGCCTAATAAACGATTTGTTACCAGCAAGCCTAAGCCCTCTATTACCGATGTTGCTATTTTGGGGGTAGAAAAAGAGGATTTTATTGATGACTTTAAGCGCTATTACGTTCACTTGCTGGGGCGCGACGAGAATTTCCGATCATCGCCGTTCTATGCTTGCGAGGCCTTGTCGCTGTCGATTCGCGACCGGTTGATGGAGCGCTGGAAAACCACTTACAAAACCTATATCAAAACGGATAGTCGGCAGGTGTTTTATCTGTCGATGGAATTCTTGATGGGCAGAACCTTGAGCAATGCAATGCTTAATCTCGGCATAACCGATGAAGCCACCCAGGCCATGCACGATTTGGGCATTGAAATCGAGGAGTTGGTTGACCGGGAGCTCGATGCCGGGTTGGGCAATGGCGGCCTGGGCCGATTAGCCGCGTGTTTTATCGACAGTTGCGCAACGCTGCAACTGCCTGCCGTAGGCTACGGCTTACGTTACGAATACGGCATGTTCACCCAAACCATCGTCAACGGCGAACAGGTCGAAAAGCCCGATCACTGGTTGCGTCACGGCAATGTTTGGGAAGTGGAGCGGCTGGAGTATTCGTTGCGCGTCAAACTTGGCGGCCATACCGAAATACAAACCGACGAACAAGGCCGCCAGCGGGTATGCTGGATCAGCACCAACGATGTGCTGGCCGTCCCCTATGACACGCCGATACCCGGCTACCAAAATAACACCGTCAATACCTTGCGTTTATGGAAAGCCGTGGCGACTGAGGAATTTAACTTGGATGAATTCAACGCAGGCGATTATGCCGAATCGGTGGCCGCAAAGGTCACCGCCGAGCACATCACCATGGTGCTGTATCCCAATGACGCCAACGAAAACGGCAAGGAATTGAGGCTGCGCCAACAGTATTTCCTGGCTTCCGCCAGTTTGCAGGATGTCCTTTCCCATTGGGTCAGGCAGCATGGAACTGATTTTACCAACTTCGCTAAAAAAAGCTGTTTCCAATTAAACGACACCCATCCGAGCATCGCGATAGCCGAACTGATGCGACTGTTAATGGATATGCATGGCTTGCCGTGGGCGACAGCCTGGGGAATCACCCGGCAAACCATGGCTTATACCAACCACACCTTGCTGCCTGAAGCGCTGGAAAAATGGTCGGTCAGGCTGATGCAAAAGTTGCTGCCGAGACTAATGGAGATTATCTTTGAAATAAACGCCTGTTTTATGTCCGAAGTTGCCGCGCACTGGCCCGGCGACAAAGCCAGATTGAACCGGATGTCGATCATTGAGGAAGGCGACGAACAGCAGGTGCGCATGGCTTATCTTGCGATAGTCGGCAGTTTTTCGGTCAACGGCGTGGCCCAACTGCATTCCCAGTTGCTGCAACAGGGCTTGTTTCGCGACTTTTACGAATTATGGCCGTACAAATTCAATAACAAGACCAACGGCGTAACCCCGCGCCGCTGGCTGGCATCGTGCAATCCGGAACTGGCCGCGTTAATCACCGAAACCATCGGTGACGGCTGGGTAACCCACCTGGATGAATTAAAAAAGCTGGAACCTTATGCCGAAGATGCCGTATTTAGAAATCGCTGGCGCGCCATAAAACAACGCGCCAAGCAGCGCCTGATTGAGCACAAAAAGCAATATATGGACATTCATTTAAATCCCGATGCCTTGTTCGACATACAGGTGAAACGTATCCATGAATACAAGCGGCAAATTTTAAATGTACTGCATGTGATTCATCTTTACGACCGCATTAAACGCGGCGATACCAGCAATTGGACTTCGCGTTGCGTGCTGATCGGCGGCAAGGCTGCGCCCGGTTATGCGATGGCAAAAAAGACCATCAAACTGATTAACAATGTTGCCCATGTCATCAACGCAGATCCCGATGTCGACAATAAGCTGACCCTATTCTTCCTGCCCGACTACCGGGTGTCTGGAATGGAGATAATCTGCCCGGCCGCCGACCTTTCCGAGCAGATTTCCACCGCCGGAAAAGAGGCGTCCGGCACCGGCAATATGAAGTTGATGATGAACGGCGCACTAACCATCGGCACACTGGACGGCGCTAATATTGAAATAAGGGAAGAAGTCGGCGATGAAAACTTCTTCCTGTTCGGCCTGACCGAAGAACAGATTGAAGCAAGGCGGGAGCATTATGACCCTATTGCCATCATCGATCAGGATGAGGATTTGCAGCGGGTGATGAATCTCTTGGAAAGCGGACATTTTAATCAGTTTGAACCGGGGATATTCGACGATCTTATTGCTTCCGTTAAAAGCAAGTTCGACCCGTGGATGACTATCGCAGATTTTCGCAGCTATATCGACGCGCAAAAACGGGTGGAAGCAGCCTATCAGGATAAAGATCATTGGGCACGGATGAGCATATTGAATTGCGCCAACAGCGGCAAATTTTCCACGGACAGAACTATCAACGACTATAACCGGGACATCTGGAAATTGGAGCCGGTGTCGGTGCAATATCCCTGATCAATCAAGTTCAGCTGCCGACTGTAAAAATAGAACACGGATGACGCTGATGAGACGGATTGAAACGGATTTTATTTGCTGTGTTACTTCTACTTTGTCAGATTTGATAAACACACAATATCCAGAATCGTCATTCCGGCAGGGATTCATGTCAGGCTATCCTGCCTGACACCCTTCGGGTTAATGCAAATCTGTTCCAGACAGATTTGTGCCGGAATCCAGGCTCCATGGATGGATTTAAGCTTACCATCCATGGCACTGGATACCCGCTTCCCGGCGGGTATGACGAGCTTGCGTATAATCTAACAAAGTAGAATTACGCACGTCTAATAGAAAGGTGCTTTTTGTAGACACTGCGTACACCAGTTATTTTTTTATCAGTGATAATTAGTCAAATCCGTGTTCTATTTATTGTTGATGACAGCCAAGCTTGCGCTGTACTATGCAGCTCCCTAGTAATTACCCGAGGCCATCATGAAGCCAGACAGCGCCGCCATTAGAAAACGATATGACCGCATAGCCCCGTATTTTGAGGGCATGGAAGCTGTCATGGAAGGGCTGTTTTTTAAACCCTGGCGGAAAAGATTATGGGCGAAGGTCGAGGGCCATCATATCCTCGAAGTCGGCGTGGGGACGGGCAAGAATTTCGACTACTATCCCAAGGATGCCAGAATAACCGCGATTGATTTTAGCGAGCAAATGCTAAGGTATGCGGCGCAAAAACGTGACCGGAAAAACATCAATGTCGACTTGGAGCCGATGGATATTCAATCGTTATGCTTTGCCGACAACAGTTTCGATACGGTTATTTGTTCCTTTGTATTTTGCTCGGTGCCGTCGGCGGTAAAGGGCCTGAAGGAGGTTTACCGGGTATGCAAACCGGGCGGGCAGGTGTTGTTGCTGGAGCATGTGGTCAGTTCAAACTCCGTACTTGCCGCAATCATGAACCTGCTCAACCCCATCGTTGTCAGGCTGGTCGGGGCCAATATCAACCGGAACACCGTTAAGAACGTAAAAGCCTGCGCTTTCACGTCGGTACATGTCGATGAACGCAGCAGTCATCTTATCAAGCTGATTGAAGCCAGAAAATAGCGGCTATTTGCTGCATTCGTTTTGTCAAAAATCATAGCCCCCAAAACCGTTACGAAACTTTTTAACTGGCTGGCCGTTGAATTGGGTAAAATAGACTGAATTTTTTGGATTAGTTAGATACGTGAAGCCTCAATTAGAAAATCTGGTACAGACGCCGATCCCGACCAAGCACGGCGAATTTATCCTGCACTATTACAGCAATACCATTGATGAAAAGGAGCATGTCGCCCTAGTCAAAGGCGATGTTGCGGGCAAGGAAAATGTGCCGGTGCGCATTCATTCCGAGTGTTTTACCGGCGACGTCTTAGGATCAAGACGTTGCGATTGCGGCGAACAGCTGGATATGGCGCTGCAAATGATCGACAAGGCCGGTTTCGGCGTGTTGATTTATCTGCGTCAGGAAGGGCGCGGTATCGGCCTGTTGAAAAAATTGCAGGCTTATAATTTGCAGGATCAAGGCATGGATACGGTCGATGCCAATATCCACCTGGGTCATCTTGCCGACGAAAGGGAATACAGCATCGCCGCGTTAATGCTGGAAAACCTGAACATCAAGTCAATAGAACTGATTACCAACAACCCCAATAAAATAGAAGAGCTGAAAAAACTCGGCATTAACGTGGCAGGGCGCATACCGGTAGAGGCTGTGGCCCATAATGACAATGTCGGTTATTTAAAAACCAAAGCGAAAAAAATGGCGCATATGCTGTTTGAATCAAAAAAATAGTGGCCAGCCCGTTGTGGGCGCTATTAGCAGCCGGAGTGCAGGCTTCGCCTGCCAGCGCAAGCACCAAAAGTAGGCGCTTTACGACTGCACGGATGCAGGAGCGATTGCCGAGGCGAAGCTTGCACTCCCGTGTTCTATTCTTTTAGCACCGTTTCAACCAGCTTCACCCAGTAAGCCGTGCCGACCGGCAATATCTCGTCGTTAAAATCATAATGCGGATTATG
>JANYKK010000031.1 GCA_025361585.1 Methylobacter sp.
GCGAGCCGGTGCTTACGATATTAATAGGCTCTATATTCATTTCTCAACTCCTATGTCTAACAAAACGCTCAACCGGAGCGCGGCAATAATCTTCGTTTTCATTTTCAGTCCTTCGGGCCGCGCCCGGTTAGCTTTACGTTAGAGCGCTCACTGTGCAGTACGTCGCCGAGCTTCTTCATCAGGTCGAGAACCTCTTGGCTCTTGGGCCTGTGGTCTTCGAAGGCGCCCGTGTCCATCATCAGCCAAGCGGCGTGGCTGTATTGCTCTGCGCAGGGAGCCTGCAACATTGCCGAATGCAGTTCATTTACTGCGGCTTTGTCTGGGTGATCCTGCATCATGTAGTGCAGCAATTCAAATGCCCGCAGCGCTGTGCTTCTCAGTTGCTTGGCTGCGTCACGCGCGGCAACCCTGGCTTTGTTCTGTCCGGTGTGAAAACCGTGCCCCCATTGCTTTAGGAGCTTGGCTTGTTCCCAGATAACCCGCGATTGACTACGAATAACTTTGATCTGCTGCGCCTGTTGTTCGCCGGAACCGTCTGTCTGGTTCACGCATACCAGCTTTCTGGTTACCAGCAACTGGCATGGATCGACAGCGTTCTCTCGTCCGTCGTGGCGGTAAAAGCTTTTTTTGTCGTGAGCGGTTTTTTGATCTTCATGAGCTTTGAACGCTCATCCATCTCCTCCTATGCTAAAAAACGCATTCGCCGAATCTACCCAGCATACTTTACGGTGGTCATGTTATGTGCTGTCGGATTGACGGCCATCAGCTCAAAGGGATTCGCAGACTATTTTTCACCTGCATGGGTCAAATATGTCCTTGCAAACCTTTCCTTTCTGAACTTTCTGCACCCCACGCTCCCTGGCGTCTTCGACACTAACCGCCTACAAGCCGTGAATGGTGCGCTGTGGACACTCAAGATCGAGGTGATGTTTTACTTGAGTGTCCCCCTGTTTGTGTTGCTTTTTCGGCGATTTGGAAACCTACTCATAATTGCTATTGCTTATATTGGATCTACAGCATATGCCGTCCTGTTTTCGTGGCTGGCGGAAAAAACAGGGTCAGGTTTTTATTTGGAACTTGGTCGCCAGTTACCGGGGCAACTGTCCTATTTTTTGGCCGGTGCATTTTTTTACTATCACCCGCAGTTCTTTGAGCGCTGGGTACGTCACTTTCTTGCGGGAGCCATACTGGTGCTAATCGCCGATTCGTATCGATCAGCGCCATTTCTTGAACCATTTGCGCTCGCCACGGTTGTAGTTTTCTTCGCGCTATTTCTGTACGTTGGGAATTTCGGAAAGTATGGGGATTTTTCCTACGGGGTATACATATTGCATTTTCCAATTCTCCAAAGCCTCATTCACTTCGGTTGGTTGGCTGATCGCCCGTGGCTATTCCTGACGGTAGGCGCTCTCGCCACCTTAATAGCAGCCATTGCAATGTGGCATCTTGTCGAGAAAAGGTTCTTGCTTCGCAGCAGTCATTACGTTTCTGCATGTGCTTCTGCTGCTGAAACGAATGCTCCTAACATGGCGCTCAACACGGACGCGCCTAATCGGCGCGCCGGTTAGCTTTACGTTAGGCATAATCCAACGGCACACATACAAAAACTTTATTTTTCCTGCTTTATATACTATCCGTGTTTCATCTTATAGAATGTCTATGTCTACTTATAGCTTTGGCAGTCCGTTCCTTATATTTATAGCTATATAAAAACATATCGGAGAAAGTCATGATGAATAATAAACAACTAACCTTAAGATGCTATGCCAGAAAAGAAGGCAATCATTGGGTTGCGGTTTGTATTGATTTATCCTTAGCCGCACAAGCCGATTCATCCAAAGAAGCGATTGAAAAATTAGAGTCAATGATGGTCACTTATGTACATGATGCATTAAACAAGCATAAAAATTATGCAGATCAATTGCTTTCAAGAAAGGCACCTCTATCTCAAAGATTGTTTTATTATCGCGCCTTATTTACCTATTTATTAAGAAAGGTTTGTTGTCAAATATCCAATAACAACGGAAGCAATGACCTTGTGTTTTCTGAGCATTACCCAATTCAATCAGTCTAATTTTTTATTTTGTTTGGTAATAGAAAATTTGCGCCGCCAACTTGCTTGCAGGTAAAAAAGGCTTTGAAAAATATGGGTTTTACTCCAGAAAAGCAAAATGGAACTTCACATGAACATTGGACAAAAATTGTCACTGGAAAACTTTATAAGGTAACAGTCGACTGTCCGAAATCTCCTTTCGGAGACATATTAGTCGCATCAATGGCTAATCAAGCTGGCGTTAGCAAAAAAGTATTTCTTTCATATTGTCATGATAAAAAATTAAAAAAAGACCCTCATTTTAAATGACTTGAATTAATAAAGGCCTCTTAACTGAGGCTTTTTTGTCCGTAGTAGTTTGGCTAAGTACCCTACTTGGCCTAACCCTACGCTCAACCGGAGCGCGGTTATAATGCGGTTTTATTTTTTCAGCTTTCCGTGCCGCGCCCGGTTAGCTCTACGTTAGGTGCTTCCTATGGGAGTTATTGCTTCCACATATTGAGATTGGGTTTGAGAAGGGCAAGTTGCCCTTGAAATTCACGACGTGGAACTGTCTGACTTCATTGAGGACTACTTGACGGAAGAATGTGAGCTTCACGCCTAAAGCAATTGCAAGCCACAAGGAGAATGTAATCTTATACTTTGATGCAAGCATACCTCTCTCAAAGGTAAGGGAAGCACTGATGAAACTATCTCCATCCGAAATTGAGTCAATATGCAGAGTTAATAATCCATGTTGAGTATTACACCTAACCCCGCGCTCAAGTTCGCTCTCCGGTCGCTGGGACGTGCCTTCGGCGCGCCCCTTAGCCCGTAGGCTGGATTGAATACAATGAAACCCAGCGCCGATTAATATCAAAGCTGGGTTTCGCGTTGCTCTCGGCATTGCTCTACCTCCTGCATCCATGCAGTCGTACCCAGCCTACGCCACTGTTACATTGATAGATCCAGAGACGCAAGCAACATTAAACTTTTAAACACAATCTTTATCAGAAAGGGGACACACATGGGATGGAACAGAAAATCAAACGTAGCTCAATATGGCCAGGCCAGTTGGGATAACTTCGTAAGCAAGACCACAAACACTACGGCCGAGGAAGCGATGCGCATCGCCTTTGCCAATCCGAACATTACCTTCTTTTTCTTTTGTCGGGAATACATGGTTCTCGACGGCCCGGCGGCACAGTATGGGTCTTTTGATCCCGGAGACGCTGTATTCTTCACTGGAACTCCCTGGTACGGCAGCGCCCCGCAATGCGATGCTTACGAGAAAACGGCCATTTCCACCGTCTACATTAGCCCAACTAACAACCAGCAATTCCACGACATTGGTTGCTACGTATTGCCCGATGGTACTCCAGCCATTGATGTGGCCTGCATCTTTGCCGGAAATTACGCCACCAATACGATACCCATGCTGCGAGCCAACAATAACAATCCCCCCACTCAAAACCCTTTCAATCCGAACATCCAGAACGTATTATCAGCCGAACTGGTGAAGGCTCTGCAGGACAAAGGCATTACAGTGCTTCTTACCATCATGAATGCCCACACCCAAACCGGTTGGTCTCAATTTACAGATCAATCCACGGCTCAGGCTTTTGTGAATTACCTCAACACTGACGTAATCACTCCTTATGGGTTGGATGGAATCGACATTGATGACGAATACAGTAACGGCTCGGCCAACGATACCTCGTTGCCGATGGTCACCACCTTAATGAAACAAACCATGCCCACCAAGTTGATCACCAAGGCTCTGTGGGACGACTGGAGCGTGTTCCAATCCAATTGGAACGGCAATACTCTGGGTGCCAATCTCGATTACGGCTGGGAAATGAGCTACTACTCCGGTGATGCTAATTCGCGTCTGAGCTTTTACACTGGCTGCGGGATGAACAAGAACCAACTGTGTCTCGGTTTCTCGGCTGAAAATCGATTTTCAGGGCAATGGAACACAGTTGGCCCGCAAGCTTCTAAAACAATTTCAGAGGGCTACGCGGGTGGAATGATGTTCGCCTACGAAAACCAACCAGAGAGCATTACCCTGATGCAGGCTATGGTCGACGGCATGAATGGGTCGGGTAGTTGGAACAAGGACTCAAATTGCAAATAAGGAAGAGATCGGGGCCATCAGGGAATACCTGTACACCCACACAAGAAGGGGCTTAGCGCCAAAGAGCTGGCGGAGAACGCAGCCAACGGGCAGAAAACAAAAGTATACGGCCAGATGGCCGAGAATGCCGGCGATCCCCGAGACAGCGCCATATCAAATCTCAAGAAGCTGGAGACCATG
>JANYKK010000068.1 GCA_025361585.1 Methylobacter sp.
ATAAATTCGGCCTGCCGCCAGTTGCTCTGACTCGTCCCAATGCTCAATACCGCCTTCGCAATAGCGCTGGCGCAATTGAGTTTGGGTGGGCGCATCTTCGGCCTTGGTTAACGGGATGACTTTTTGCCAAGCGGCATCGGATGTACACAGCTGGTTTTTCGCCTGCTTGCTGGCATTGAAAAAACTGTTGACCGCCTGTTTATGGGCGTTCGCCCAGCTCTGCTTGAACACATAACCCAGGCTGGGCACATCTTCTTGAATGCCTAAACCTTTTAAGATGCCTTTGCCGTCGATAATCTGGCGATAGCCTTCGGCTTCAAGCCGGGCGGCAAAGTGCCAGTAGGTGAGGGCGGCATCGACGCGGTTCTGCTTGATTTGCTCAGTGATCAGCGGCGGGGCGCCGTAGACTTTTTCCACCGATGAATTCAGATCCAGTTGTTCTTGCCCGGCGAAGGCTTGCAGCAACAGCCAGTTTTTGTCCAGTTCGCCACCGGCAATTCCTAGCCGCTTGCCTTTAAGATCCTTTACCGAATGGATAGGGCTGTTTCCCGGCACAACCAAAGCGCCCGAGGTATTCGAATAAGGGTAAAAGCTAAAATCGGATCCGGTCGCGCGCAGCCTGGAAACCCAAATCCAGTCTGAAACAATCATATCGACAGCACCTGATTGCAACGCAATCTTGCCCGCTTCCGCATTGGCTACGTGCTGTATTTCTAGTTGGAAATCAGCCTGCGGGTTATCCTGCAAAGCCGCCAGCTCCCAATCGACTGTGCCAAAAGCCTGAACGCCAATGCGAATGACGGTTTTTTCCGCAGCAAAACTGCTGCATGAGAAAAGCAGGCACAGGCTGATAAAAAAGGCATTAAATTTCATGAGCTATTCCGATGGCTAAACAAAGTCGCCTATTCTATCCGTACACAGGGCCGGGTGCGAGTAAGTTGATACGATGAGGTTATTTTTTAGCATCATTCACGATGGCTTCGGTTTGCCAGCCGCCGCCCAGTGCTTTGTACAGGGCGACTAGATTGCTGGAAAGTGTCGACTCGCTGGAGACCAACAAGCTCTGGGCTTGATAAAGCGCCGTTTGGCTGGTCAGTACATCGAGAAACGCGGTTAAGCCCTTTTGATAGCGTTCGTTGGCTAATTGAACGGCCAGTTGGTTTGCTGAAACGGCTTGAGCCAATGCTTTGCGCCGTTCCTGCTCTTTGCTGTAGGCGATCAGTGCATCTTCCACTTCCTTGAAAGCCGATAAAACCGTGGACTGATAAGTCAGGAAGGTTTGTTCGAATTGCGCTTTTTTGCTTTTGATATTGGCGTTCAGTTTTCCCCAGTTGAAGATAGGCATGGTTAATGTCGACGCTGCCGACCATGATTTTCCGAGTGGGGTGAAGTCGGTGATAGTGGTGTTTTGCAGGCCGATGAATGCCGCTAGATTGACTTTCGGATACAGCTCGGCGGTCGCAACGCCGACGGATGCGTTGGCGACGGCCAACTGCCGTTCGGCACGGCGAATGTCCGGTCTGCGCTGTAATAATTCGGAGGGGAGGTTGGTTATCACATTAGCGGCAACTGCCGGGATAGCGCCTTGTTGCTTAAGCCGAACGGCCAGCGCACCGGGTTCCTTGCCGAGCAACACGCTGAGTGCGTGTACCGATTGCTTAACTGCCGTTTCATAGTTCGGCAATTGCGCTTGTGTAGTGGCGGCCAGAGCTTGGGCTTGCGTTACTTCCAGCATGCTCGCCAGTCCTGTCTGTTGCCGGATTTGCGTCAGCTCTTGGGTTTCCTGTTGCGCGTGTAAATTTTCACGGGTTATCGCGACCAGTTGTTGATTGGCGCGTAGCTCGATATAGTTGCGGGCGACTTCGCCCAACAGTGTAACCAGCACATCCCGGCTGTTTTCCACCTCGACATCAATGGTTGCATCGGCGGCTTCCACCGCGCGCCTGACGCCACCGAAAAAATCCAGCTCCCATTGGGCATCAAAGCCCATTTGAAAAATATTGATCAGCTGATTGCCTACCCCTACGCCGCCTATCGCAGAACCGGTGCCGCCGGATTGAGAGGCCGACGAGGATGAGTTATTGAACCGCCTGCTGACATTGCTCTTGGCGGTTAGGCTGGGCAAGCCTGCCGCAATGGTTGCAGTGCGCAGGACTCGGGCGTCTTTAACGCGCTCCAAGGCGAGTTTCAAATCCAGGTTGGACGAGATCGCGTCGCTGATCAGTTTATCGAGTACCGGATCATTAAAATTCTTCCACCATTGTTCCGGCTGCGCCGATTGCGAATTTGTTGCCGCAGTCGTTTCGCTCCATTGTTGAGGAACCGGGATTTTCGGACGCTCGTAGTCGGGGCCGACGGCAAAACAGCCGGACAACAGCAGGATAGCAAAAAGCGCAAGCGAGTGAGGAATCATAACGGTGAACCGCCATTGACCGCATAATCCTTGGCTTCAATGAATACGTCCATCTGCTGACCCACATAGACGGGCAGCTGATTCCGGTCAAAACTGTACAGCGCCTGTAAAACGCGGGTATCAACCTGTTCGGTGCTGTCGCCGGTCAGCGATTTTTTGGGTACCACGTAGGGTTCCACATAAGCCGGAACCAGATCGGTTTTGAAATTCCGGTTGCCGCGCAGATAAGCCACGGCTTTGCTGTTTTTGTCGAACCGCCAGGCATCATTTTCGTCAATATCCACCCGCACATGCAGCTGATCCATATTTCCCAGCACCAGCAGCGGCGTATTCAGGGTTCCGGCTTGGGCAAATTCGCCCGGACGGATATTGACTTGCAGCACCTCGCCGTCTACCGGCGCTTGAACGACGAGCCGGGCCAGTGTGGTTTGTGTCGTTGTCAGCGCGGCTTCGGCTTGTTGCACGAGGGCTTCAGCACTGCCCAGTTTGGTTGAGTTAATGAGCAGGGCATTGCGTCGTCTTAGCAGCTCCTCGGAGCTGATGGCGCGCCGGTCGGTCACAGCTTCGGCTAAATCACTCAGCGATTTGGTATCTTTGAGCGAGGCTTTGGCTTCGTTAACACCGGCTTGGGCTTTTGCGAGATCGGCGAGTTTAACCGCCAATTCCGCGCGAGTATCGCGGTCGTCCAGATAAAACAGCGGTGCGCCGACTTTGACTTTATCGCCAACTTTGACGGCTACGGTTTTGACGATGCCGGATAAGGGCGTGCCGATGGCGATGTTCCGGCTTTTTGCCTCGACAATACCCGACCCGGCAATAAACGATTTAAACGGCGCGGAGGCGGGCGGCGCAACGGCGGGAGCAACCGGTATCGGCTTATTGCTATTGACGACCGTATAAGCCGCAAAAAGGAAGCCGGCAGCCGCTAGTATCGGTAATGTGTATTTGACTTGCATATCACCTCTTGGAAATCGTTTTATGGTTATTGACCACGAAAAGCATATAGATAAATGGAACACGGATGACACGGATAAACACTGATTAAAAGCGCATAACAGATTTTTTGAAAATCCGTATAAATCCGTCCAATCCGTGTCGCCTAGAGGCGCCTACTTTTGGCATCCGTGTTCTATATTTTTTAACGGCTGAGTCATTTTGCCTTTTACCGCAACAATATGACCATCATCCATTTCGGCAATGCGGTCGGCGAAGTCGAAAATCCGCGCGTCATGGGTGACAATAACCAGCGCCCGGTCTTCGTGCATAGCCACTTCCTTGAGCAAGGTCATCACATTGCGTCCGGTTTCATGATCCAGCGAGCTTGTGGGTTCGTCGCAAACAATCAGTCTCGGGCTATGAATCAGCGCCCTGGCAATGGCGACACGTTGCTGCTGACCGCCCGAAAGCTCCGAGGGTAAAGCCGTCACTCGGGCACCCAGGCCCACTTGCTCCAACACAGCGATGGCTTTGCGTTCGGCCTCGGCGCGTTTCATGCCGTTGATGATCAGCGGCACCGACACGTTTTCAGCCGCACTGAGTGCAGGCAACAAGTTAAAGGCCTGAAAAACAAAACCGATGTTGTGCGCCCTGAAATTCAGTTTGTGATGATTG
>JANYKK010000073.1 GCA_025361585.1 Methylobacter sp.
GAGCATAAATTTCCAACCCTTGCTGCTGACCCGCCATTAAACGCTGGCAACCGGCGTAGGCGATCATCGCGCCGTTATCGGTACAAAATTCGAGCCGTGGAAAATAAAGCTGTGCATTCTCCTTGGCAACCATTTGGGTCAGGCTTGCGCGAATTTGTTTATTGGCGCTGACGCCTCCGGCAATAACCAGTCTTTTCAGACCTGTTTGCTGCAAGGCCCGCTTGCATTTGATGCTCAGAGTCTCGGCAACCGCCTGCTGGAATGCGGCGGCAACATCGGCTTTGTCCTGCTCTGTCTTTCCAGAGGCGTTGATCGTATTCATGGTGAATGTTTTTAAACCGCTGAAACTAAAATCCAAGCCGGGGCGGTCGGTCATCGGGCGGGGAAATTTAATCTGCGGCGTACCCTGTTCTGCCAATGCGGACAGTTTCGGCCCACCGGGGTAGCCCAAGCCCAGCATTTTGGCGGTTTTGTCAAAAGCTTCACCGGCGGCGTCATCAAGCGACTCGCCCAATAGCTGATAGTGACCGATACCCTCGACCTGCACCAGCAGGGTATGCCCCCCCGAAATCAGCAACGCGACAAAAGGAAATTCCGGCGGACTTTCTTCCAGCATCGGCGCCAGCAGATGTCCTTCCATATGATGAACGGCAATCGCCGGAATTTGCCATGCCCAAGCCAAGCTTCTGGCTGTTGCTGCGCCCACCAGCAACGCACCCATCAGCCCCGGCCCTGCGGTGTAGGCAATGCCGTTAATGTCGCTGCCGGTCAATCCGCTTTCCTTTAGGCATTGTTTAATTAGCGGTACCAGTTTCCGAATGTGGTCGCGTGATGCCAGCTCGGGAACAACGCCGCCGTATTCGCTATGCATGTCGACTTGGCTGTGTAAAAGATGGCTGCACAGGCTGCGTTCGGAGTGATAAATGGCGACACCGGTTTCGTCACAAGAGGTTTCTATGCCTAAAACGTACATTGAGTTTTTGAAATTTATAAAAGTAAAGGTATAATTAAGGGTTCTGTTTGTTCAGTGAATTGAAAGATCCTAACTTTTTAAATATTAACATATTCGGGAATAATAATGCCGTCAGTAAAAATCAAAGAAAACGAACCATTTGATATTGCGATTCGTCGTTTTAAACGCGCTTGTGAAAAAGCGGGTGTATTGGCAGAAGTGCGTCGCCGCGAGTTTTATGAAAAACCAACCGCGGAGCGTAAGCGTAAAGGCGCAGCTGCTGTTAAACGTCACTTGAAAAAATTGGCACGTGAGCGTTATGCGTTGAAAAACCTACGTCGTGGACGTCCTGCACTGTAAATTGTAAGGTTAATGCGATGGATTTGTTAACAGATCGTATCAAGGAAGATATGAAAGCCTCCATGAAAGGAGGTGATAAAGCACGACTGGGTGTGATTCGTTTGATCTTGGCTGCCATTAAGCAGGTGGAAGTCGATGAGCGCATCGTTTTGGATAACGAGCGGGTTATCCAAGTGCTTGATAAAATGCTTAAGCAGCGGCGCGAATCTATCCGCCAATTTGCCGATGCCGGTCGGGATGACCTGGTCGCTATTGAAGAGGCTGAAATCCCGGTGATTCAGGATTTTATGCCGCAGGCGCTGACTGAAACCGAAATCGATGCGATGGTTAAGGACGCGGTTGCAGAATCCGGTGCCGAATCGGTTAAGGATATGGGCAAAGTCATGGCTTTGCTTAAAGCAAAAATGCAGGGGCGCGCCGACATGTCGGCTGTGAGCCTCAAAATCAAGGCTGCGCTGGCTGGATAGTTTTTGTACTGATTTTTCCCGGCAACAACTGTTGAGTTGCCCTACCTCCTGCATTTGTGCAGTCGTCGGAGCGTTGCGTGTCCGGTAGAATCCCCCGCGAATTTATCGATGACCTGTTGGTGCGGGTCGATATTGTCGACCTGATCGATTCGCACGTCCCCCTGAAAAAAACGGGTAACAACTTTGTCGCCCGCTGCCCTTTTCATGCCGAAAAAACCCCCAGTTTTTCCGTAAACCGAAAAAAGCAATTCTTCCATTGCTTTGGTTGCGGCGCTAGCGGCAACGCGATTAGTTTTCTGATGGATTTTAGCCATCTTGATTTCGTTGAAGCGGTTGAGGACTTGGCGGGATTTGTCGGG
>JANYKK010000081.1 GCA_025361585.1 Methylobacter sp.
GCCAGGACAAGTTAAAGACTGGAACCTGAGCGGCACCGGAGTGGGAGCGCGTTATCAATGGCGCGAGTATTTCATGGGCAACATTGCCTTCGCCACGGCGCTGGACACAGCTGAGGCAGGAACGACCAAAGCTGGCAACAATCGCATTCACGCCAATATTGTATTTAAATATTGATTAAACACTGTTCTTTAATCGATATTCATACCCAACCCGCCACCGCAGGGCAATTGTAAGACGAATTCTATTTTGCCCTGCCTTTTTATATTGCCTGGCTTGCAATAGCGGGCGACCCGTGCTCGTTCTCCGTCCGACACGACACACAACTTCGCGTTGCTACGCTGTACGCCATGGCTCCCTAACGACTTGACGCCCTGGTGCCTCGTACACCGTTCCACTAACGTTATCCTCCCTGTAATATTCAATTCAATAACGGGGACACCTGTGTAAGTAATAGCGCTTATTGATTAAAAAAACGGTTACTCCTATTATCTTAAGCACTTATTAACAACCCACCTTTCCTATGAATAAAGTTAAACAGAAACAAGGTATGACGATGAGTAATGTGAATAAATGGTGGTTACTGGTTGCACTGACGATACTGGCACTACCGGGGTGTAATAAATCGAACCACGAGAAAGCATCAATGGCGATAACAACACAACACGTGACCCCGGAATGGAAAACGCTGGAAAAAAAGCGCGTAGTTTTCGGCCACCAATCTGTGGGCTATAACATCCTCAACGGTGTAACTCGTCTGGCCAATCGGGATGGCGTCAAAATTGATATTCACGAGCAGCGTACGCCGCCCACAGGGCAAGGCATCACTCATTTCACCATCGGCAAAAACGGTGATCCGATGTCCAAAATGCAGGATTTTGCCGCCGCTATTGATGCGGGCGCCGCCCAAGGGGCGGATGTAGCCCTGATGAAGCTATGTTATGTAGACTTCGATGCTACTACCGATGCACGGCAGGTAGCGGATAACTACATTGCCAACCTTGAATCATTGTCCCAGAGGCACCCAGGCACCAATTTTGTGGCGGTAACCACACCATTGGTGGCCGTACAAACTGGGCCAAAGGCTTGGTTCAAACGACTCCTAGGCAAACAGCCCAACGGATATCTAGACAATATCAGACGTGCAGAATTCAATACGCGGCTTCGTGAGCGTTATCTTGCAACGGGACGTTTATTCGACCTTGCCCGAATCGAGACTGAATCGAACGATACCTACTGCAAAGTACATGTGGATGGTCAAGATATCGAGGCACTGTGTCCCGAACTTACAAATGATGGCGGTCATCTCAACGAACACGGCCAGGAGTCAGTGGCTACCGCCTTTATTAACTTTATCAACTCTCTTTACAGACAGGAGGCAACGTGAATCAAGTACTGAAAGACATTGATATTGTCCATCGGCGGCGCTGGCCAAATCGTCACATGAGCCTAGCCTCATGTTCATGGTTACTGGCAAGCTCCCCCAGTTTGCACTTGATACTGATACATCGATTTACACGCTGGTCATATTTAAAACGTCAGGATGGCAGTCGTTGGGTGTGGCTATGGCGCATCATATTCATTCCCTTTGCGCCGATAAAGTTGGCATTTAAAATCAGCTCCAAAAGTGAAATTGACGAACGCATTGAAATTGACAGTGGCGTTTGTTTTTCCGACCAGGGATATATCATGTACGGAGCTCAAAAAACCGGCACTGGAACGGTGATCGGTACGCGAGTAACCGTCGGTATGGGTCATGCTGATAATGGACGCCCGCTGATTGGGCGCGACGTATGGATTGGTTCGGATTGTATTGTTTACGGCTCCATCAGTATCGGCGATGGCGCCACGTTACTGCCTGGCACAGTGCTTAGCAAAAGCATCCCCGCCGGCGCTGTAATGCAAGGCAATCCTGCACGATTGGTGTTGCAAAATTTTGATAATTCCAAATTGCGAATGCTCCAGGATGCAGATGCCATACAACATATGACAGAAAAATGGGCTGAGTGTTTGAGTGTTTGAAAATATTCATGCTGACATGATGCGTGCGCGTCGTCGTTACATTGAAATCCGCCATCCGATTGATATTCTGCGTCTACTATGGTCAAGTAACGGACTTCAGGCACTAGTGATATACCGTCTGGGACGCTGGTTGAGTAACGTACACCACCGCAGATTTGGCTGGGCTATTGCAGCCCCTCTTTATCCTGCTTATTGGATGTTGTTCGTGATTGTGCGTAAAGCCTACGGTATCAATCTGGAACAAAGTGCGGATATTGCAGCCGGTGGCCTCCACATTTATCACTTAGGGGGAATTGAAGTAAGAAATTGCCGTATTGGATCTCGTTGCACCATTTTTCAACAGGTCAAATTGGGGACAGCCGAACCTAAGGATGGGGGACTGATAATTGGAGAAGGTGTGTATATCGGCCCTCATGCACAGATATGTGCTGATGTCAGTATCGGTGATGGTGTCACCATTGGCGCTGGCAGCGTGGTTACTCAGGACATCCCGCCCCACTGCCTAGTGCTCGGCAACCCAAGCCGGATTGTCCAGCGGGATTACGACAATAGTGCCATCTTGTAAGGTTCCTTCTCTCTTATCTCACTCATCCGTTTTAAATATCATCATAACGAAGCAGTCCGCCACTGATTTTTATTCAATTTCACGGGCACGCCAGATATTATTCCCCTCCCCTCCTTCGCAAAACAGCTGCCACCGCCACAAGTCGGCACACATCTCATCCAGGCCTCGTCTTGTCTTCCAGCCCAGCTCTGCTTGGGACAATGCGGTATTGGCGTAGCAGGCTGCAATATCGCCGGGGCGCCTGCCTACCATACGATAAGGCACGGGTTGCCCTGTCACCCGTTCAAAGGCCGCAATCATGTCCAGTACGCTATAGCCGTGACCCGTGCCAAGGTTGTAGGTATAGATACCCGGTACTAGGCTGATCTTTTCCAAGGCCTTTTTGTGTCCACTGGCTAGGTCAGACACATGAATGTAATCCCGTACCCCAGTGCCATCTTGCGTTGGCCAGTCGTTGCCATACACGGAAAGTACGGTCAGCTTGCCCGCTGCCACTTGCGACAGGTACGGCATCAGGTTATTGGGAACACCGTTCGGATCCTCGCCGATCATGCCGCTTTCGTGCGCACCCACCGGGTTGAAATAGCGTAGCAATGCGATATGCCACCGTGGATCGGACACAAACAGATCGCGCAGAATCTCTTCGTTCATCAGCTTCGATCTGCCGTAAGGATTGGTCACCTTAAGCGGAAAATATTCGCTGATCGGCACACTTGCCGGATCGCCATAAACCGTAGCGGACGAGCTAAATACTAATTGGAATACGCCAAATTCAGCCATCACCCGGCACAAGGTTAAGGTGCTGCCGATATTGTTGTCGTAATACTGTAGGGGCTGCTGAACCGATTCGCCTACCGCCTTGAGGCCTGCAAAGTGAATCACCGCATCGATCTTGTGCTCTGAAAAAATGCCGCGCAGTGCCGCCTGATCGCGCACGTCCGCTTGTACCAGCTTGGGCCGTTTGCCCGTAATTATTGCTACCCGATCCACTACACTGGCTTTGCTGTTGAGCAGGTTGTCAATAATCACTACCTCATAGCCCGAGTTCAACAACTCTACACACGTATGGCTACCGATAAAGCCTGCGCCGCCTGTCACCAAAATCTTCATACTATTGCCTCCCATCATTTTTCTTGAAGCTAATACACCCACAAGCCTGCCTCACCCTATCCCACTCTTGGGAATCCCAGCGCGCACCTTTGCCTGGCAATAAGAATTGAATCCAATAGTTTTGAGTTCTTTTTTATCGAAACACTTTCGTTACGAAATAGGGTTAGTGTCTGTGTTTCCAGTAAGCGATTTTTTGCGTAGTGAATGCAAACTTTCCAATATCGCGCTAGTCATTGCACTTAAGTTTTATATCCCTTGTTGGGCATGAACCGAGCGGTACAGGACGTCTGGGACATTTAGTGGTCGCCGTGATCTTGCCAAGCATGCCCATATGCTTTCGCAAAAATAGCTACTCCCGGAAGGCTTGCTGGGTTCATTTTCTTAGCGTTATGACATCGACTCCTTAGCTTCATAAATTTCGAATTGAATGCATACCTGCTGATAATGCATGCTAAGTTAAATGAGTAGACTTGGGTATATCGCAAAATACCTAGTTGTTGACGAATTAATCTAGCGCTCTAAATAAGCCGCCTTAATCTCCGAAAGAAACGAAAAGATCGAATATATTGCTGCTCCGGATGTTAATCGTTATGCAGTAAAACAGGGAGCGGGGAATCTACATTGAAAATGTAGCGCCCACGTTTGTACAAGTGGAGTGCTCATGACTTACGCTATCCATGCTTTTATCGCCCCGCAAAAAAGACGTTACCACTCTCGCCGCGACAATACACGGCGATATTAAGCTCGACTAGACTTATCGCGATATGCCGCCACTAATAGTTGCAACAAAATATAAAAAACAATCGATGGAATAAACATTGCACTTGTCGAAACATAGCGGTTCGCCGGATAAGTAACTAGCAGAGTTAATATTCCCGATCCAAATGTGTAAAACACAGTGACTAAAGCAATAGTAGGAATATCGAGCGGAGATCCAAAAAACAAAGGCGGCACTCGAGAACTAAATAGGAAAAAACTATAGACCGCAACTAACCCCAGCAGTCCCGCTACCAAAGGAAAATTCTGGGTAATGGCCGTCCCAATCGCGGAGCGGAATGCGCCAACAACCCACATGACGTAATCCGCTGGGGCGTTTCGCACGACATCAATGGAGAATGACATCATGCGTTTATTGAACTGAACCCACGTCTCATCAGTTTTTCGCTGAGTCTGCGCCACGATTTTATACTGGATTTCATCACTGTTGGATGCAAGGATGTCGAAATAGCTGCGTGCCGTCCTACTGAAGCTGCGTTGTCCGGTATCATAATCAATAACCATAGGGCTTAGCTCGCCAACGTGAACCATAGCCTCACGCCTGTTCAGAATGGTTTGCGCGAGTTCTCTATGATCAGGATCAAGCCTTGGAATTAACGCCTCATTCAGCATGGATGAGGCTAGCGGGCTCATGGTGAACCCGCCAAAGGACACGATATTGAAGTCTTTCACTATCTGATAGCGGACTGAGGAAACAGCCAAAAAAGGGCTGGCGGATAACAAAAAAATCACCACCGCTGCCCTAACATTCCATCTTCGCGTTTTAACAAAGCCCAGGATCAAAAAGAGAACCGGCATAATCACTATAAACGGAAGCAGACTGGGCCTTATAATGTAAGAGAAACCCAAAGCCAGCATAAATATGGCGTAACGCCATGGACTGCGTTTCGCGCTATCATGAAACCCAATCATTTCTCCTAGGCCAAATACTAACAGGATAACAGCGGGGAACTCGGGATGAATATCATGAGCATAACGGAGAATAACATTGGAAATGACGAGGGGTAATGTTAAAGCGAGTGCGGCATACTCGGAAGTCCCGAATTCGACGAGCCTGCGGTACAGGTGATAGGTCGCGAAAAAGAAGAATCCCACTTCAATTGTGGGAAGAAAAGTGTAGTTATCATTAAATGGCCCCAAAAGAAATCCAAGCAGCGGGTTTCGTGCGCCCCCCCAGAGGGACTCCCATGTCCAGGGATGGAGATAACTAGCCGTATCGGCTTCCCAGCGCGGTACGAGTCCTCCTGTGCTGGCAAGCAAAAGAAAAACCAGAACCATTGCACTCAAAAGAATCCGCATCGGCGTAATATGTTTCATTAGCTATACCAGATGAAAAAATGTTTATGGACGATATTCACGATTGCACCTTCATGCTCAAACGTGACTGAATGTAAATTACTACTTCATTTCAAGCCCTACTCTAGTCGCCTGCGTGCTTCCTGGTTAATGCCCCCGTTTCTTATAATTGGCTTTTCTTCTGAAGGGTTATATCCGCCGAAGCAAGCTCGAAAAAGCATTTGCAATACCGATAAATTCCCCTTAATGCTGCTGATCTTTGTCGGCACTTCCCCTTTTGGATATTTCCGAATAGTCGGTAACTCAAGGCAGCGATAGCCAAGCTTAGGTACGCGATAGGAAAAATAGGCAAGCAACTCGTAGGTCATGAATACATTGCGAAACAGAGCGATCTTGGGATCAAGCAGCATCTTCCTGCTGTAGGCGCGAAAACCTTGGGTAGTGTCGGTCCATCTAAACCCGGAAAACAGACTCAGCATGGGTGCATGTATGAAACGGATAGCGAAATCTCTAGCCTTAGGTGTGTTCTCTGCCACGCCTCCTGCGATAAAACGGGAAGCCTGCACAAAATCCACACCCTGTTTTAATGCTTCAATGAAGCGCGGTATCGCTTCAGGATCATCCTTGTCGTTACCGTCAATGGTAACGATTCCTTCATAACCTTGGTCAAGTGCAAAAGCGTAGGCGCAACGAAGCTGGGTGCTCAATTTACCCGGCTCCATCTTGACCAGCAGTCCGCGTACGCCTTTCTGTTTGAGTGACTCCGGCTCCATCGTGCCATCGGTACTACCGCCATCCACGATGATGATGTCGGCGCTGCTGTCGATTTTGAGATCAGCCATTCTGGAAAGCAGGCTTTTGATTCTTTCGCCTTCATTGATAACCGGAATGACAACGCACCATGGCTGCTGTCGTCCAAGCCATAGTGGCGTCTCAAAGGTGGGTACTTGCCAACCGGTGCGGACTTCTGGAGTCATATCAGGGTAGTTCATCTTCTATTTTCTCTGTTGTTAGGATACTCGAACCGTGATCAGTCCCACACCGACAACTACCAGCAAAATGCCTGCGATGGTTGTCCAGTGGAAAGTTTCGCGAAAGATCAGCAAAGAACATAATGCTACGGCGGCTACGGCCCCGGATGTGAGCACGGGGTGCGCCACATTCAGCGGTAAGCGCGCCAAAGCGGCTGCGTAAAGCAGGAATGCTACGCCATAAAGTCCCAATCCCAGCCAGAATGGCCAGTTGCTAATAACCGACCTTATTGAGTCGTCTAAAGCAGGAAATTTACGCGGAGGGAGCATAGCCATCTTGACCAGGACGCTGGCTGAGGCATTTGAGGTAATACCGAGAATCAGGATGAGCCATTTCATGTTCTAGCCTCAACGCTATTATTGCGGTAGTGCTTAATCGCCACATTTAATGCGCGTTCTATCGACACTCCATGCGGTTCATTTTTAGTAGCCAGCATCTCAATTGAGACTATGTGATTAGGCAGATACTGCTCCAAGACTGCAAACATCTGGCAGTGATCAGTTCCTCCGTCTCCCAGAGGAAGTAAGTCCGGCTCACTGGCATGAATGTGCCCAATGAGAGGTGCATAGCTTTGAAGCACGACAGCAGGATCTTCGCCATTGATGGTGATCGCACCCGTGTCCAGTTGCATCCTTATGGACGGATGGCCGATTTGATTTACCACCTGTGCCGTTTCAGCGCTGGTGATCATAAAGTTGGCGCCATAACAGATTGGATTGGGTTCAAGACAGACCACCACGCCATGATTTTGGGCGATGTCCCCAAGGCGTCTAAAAAAAGAGACCGCCTTATCCGTCGTTACTTGATCGCTCAAGCCGCTACAATCTCGGTTCTTTGGCGAGCCAAACACCAGCCGCTTGGCACCCAGGCCTTCACCGATACGGCACACCTCGGTGAGATGTTGCAGCATTACATCCTGAACCTCCGCTGAGCCAAAGACATTCAAGCCGGTCGTGCCAAACAACAGCGCCTGCATGCCGGTGATTTCGACACCGCGTTCCGACCACCAGTTCTTGATACGGGCGATGTCCTCGTCTGTTGCCTTGGTCGGTTCAGGGAAATACTTACCTGGCGCGACATCAATCGCATCGACGCCAAAACGATGAAGCAGCGTGGCTATCGCTTCATCTTCAGCGGTATCCCAGGCAATATTTGAAATGGCGAGCCTCATGTCTTCACCCCCACGTCGGATTTGAGCGTGAGCGGCTCGGACTGTGCATAAGCTCTAACAGCTTGAATGGTTTCGCTTGCGCTGTACGGGTAATACCCCGAGGCACCAAAAATTTGAGCATGACGGGTTCGCATGTCGTAGATGGCTGGACTATTGGTCAAAACGTGGTCGAACGATTTGCCAAAACCCTGCTTTGAAATATCCGCCACGCTGAGCGGTTCTGCGGTCAGGTGTACCAATTGCAGGCCAGCGTTAAACGCAATTTGAATGTCATACCAGAGGTTAACCATCGGGTAGAACTGGAAAATGCCTCGGCTGTCGATAGCGTCGAGATTGTTGTCATTCAAAAAGTCAAAAATAACGTTCTTACGCAGTCCAGGCCCGACCAATCCGGGAAGCCGAACAATCAGATGATTGGGGAAATGGCCTTCGACAAATTGTTCCAGCAGGCGGCGATGCAAACCGTAAGCGTGAAGTCCTGATTCATCGACTGGTGTAGCTTCATCAACCCCGATTGGCCTTTTGAACACGTCGACAGTGCTGATCAGGATAAAAGTTTTGCATTGAATAGTTTTCAGGTGCGCAATTAGGCCATCAATCTTTTGCCGATCTGCCTCTGGTTCACGGATAGCAAGCCACTTCTGCGCAGGAGCACCGGCGCACACCACGGTATCGAAGGATTGCCCGTCGATATCGCTGATATTTGTTGAGCGATAAAGCAATTCGAAGGATGCCTGTTTAAGAAGCGTGCTTCCTACAAATCCTGAAAATCCAATTAGCGCATTCATTTTATACCTTCACTAGTGAAAACAGCCGGAGAGTCCGAATGAATGCACTCAAGAAAAATGGGGTGCAGAGCGTATTGTTAAAATTTCTCGTCATTTAGCTTTTCCAGGACATCATAAATATTGTCAATTTTTCCACCCAATACGGAGTAGCAACCGGGCAACTCAGGGTGTTTCTCAAACAGAATGGGCCTTCCATCGTCGCTCTCGTTCTTCACCAGAACAGTTTTGACTTCAAACAGTGAATCGACATACTTCGCATCCAGTACGGCAGGCAGATACCGGCCGACGTCCCTCACCATACGGTCAACCCGAGTTGCGCTTTCGTATTGAGTGAGTTTTTGGTAAGGATCTATGCCCTGCACGTCGTTCCAGTGCAGATGCGGGGTATAGCGAACATGAGAAAGCGTATGCAGCCCGCGAGCAGGAAACGGCATCATGGAAAAAAATGGGCCGTCCATTACTGTGATCCCCAAACCATGGAGTTCAGACGGCACTTGCATCAGCGCCATTTCAGTTATTTCCTGTTTGAGACCGGTTTTGGTGCAGGGAAAATCTCCCTTGAACTGATTAAGCCCGCTATAGGTACAGTTGAATACGTAGCGACCGGAAATCTGTTCTTCACTACCGTGATCGGTTTGTAACGCAACACTCAGTGTTCCATTTGACTCGTTTGAAATGGCAGTCACTTGGGTTTCGAAGCAGATTTGCACACCACATTCTTTCAGTTCACGTTCAGCCCAACTTGCCAGCTTAGTGGCATCGAAAACATATTCCTCGACTAAAAACACATCCTCAATCAGGCGCGGTTCAAATAAGGTTCTTAGCGTCTGATCCGCAGGTTGAATTTTGGCGCCGATGTCCCGACAAAAGCGTACAAACTGATTGGCCGTAACCTTGGAATTACGGCGAGCAATGGCGTATAACTTGGTAAAATCCTGCTTTACCGCATCGGGCCAGTCGCGTACGAAATTTGGCAAATTGACCCGGCTTCGATACGCTGTCGTAAAGCTGCGTGGATAATGATAGCCGTTGTGGACACGGGCCTGATTGTTATAGGACGCACGTGTGAGCAGCGCTTGCTCACGCTCTATAAGAATGATGCGCTTGAGACCGCGCTGTTTAGCAAGGTAAATGGCAATAGCCGCGCCGTAAAACCCGCCACCGATAATGATCGCGTCTTGATTTATATCGGTGACCGACATCACGCTGCCCGTTTAGGGTAAGCGCTTGGCGTCGTCGGCACTGGCTTTAACACCACTTCCTCAATATTCAGTTTCTCGCGCCTTGTGATCCGGGAACTGGTGAACTCTTGTCCTACGTGATAAAGCGGACCTTCATTTTGAAGATAAACCATATTCAGGATGTACTCAGCTAACACTAGCAAAACCAATGAGATCAAGAAAAACATTCCTGATTGCTGCAAGGATAAGCTGATCCAGCCGGGCGCAACATCCGTTTTTAGTAAACCGATGACTACAACGTAGAAGGAATACACAAGGTTGGAGAAAGCCCCAAACAAAGAAAGCCAGGTGACAAGACGCATCGGTGCTCGGGTTGTCGAAACCAGCAGCCGTATGCCACGGTCGATGCAGCCCCTCAATCGCTTGGTGTACGAAACTCTTGGCGTTGCACTGTAGTTGAGATTGGCTCGTGCAAATCCCCCAGTCGCTGGAAGATGGCGATAGGCTATGGCAGGCTGGGGATGCTGAAGAATGAAGTTGACGACTCGTTTGCTCAGGACGCGAAACTGCGGTGCCTCTTTAGTCAGATTGATGCCATTGGATCCCTTATAGAGCCAATTAAAAACAGAGTATCCAACCCGATAGGCAAGGCTCTGAGCTGGTTTTTTCTGATTGTTGGCGAACACTACATCCGCTCCGCAGACCGCCTTGTCGAGCATTTCCGGCAGAAAGCCGATGTCGTCTACCAAAGGGTCAATGACGGCGACAAAGTCACCCAATGCATTTTCCAACCCGACCCATGATGCCGTGTCGGTATCCACTTCCTTGGTCAGTGCATACACCTGCAAATTGGGCTGTCCATTCTCTCCTGTTAAACTTTTGAGGACTGAAACACTGTCGTCATTCGATGCGTTGTCTACGATTATTAGTTCATAATCACTGACTAGGGAAGAAATATTGGTCGCAGCGTCTGATAGTATTGTTTCAATACGGCCTGATTGGTTCCGTACGACAAACACAATAGACAGAAAAACAGGAAAAAATGTCATTACAAGCCTCCCAAACGCTAACGCCAGGGCTAGCACTTTATTTAATCATGGAATTTTACTAGCCCGTCCAGGTCTCTTTAAGTTCTAAAAATTCATATCGATTGATGCATTGAAAATAAAGAACATTCATGATCTTAGGCG
>JANYKK010000086.1 GCA_025361585.1 Methylobacter sp.
TCGTTGATATTTTTGATGACGTAGGTGATCCATTTTTGGGGGTCGATGTTGTTTTTGGCGCAGGTAATAAAAAAACTGTAGAACATGGCAATATCTTTAGCGGCATCGTGCGATCCGGCAAAAAGGTAGTTCTTACGCCCAATTGCCAACGGGCGGATTGAGTTTTCTACCATATTGCTGTCAATCTCAAGCATGCCATCGGCTAGGTAGTTTTGCAGGCTCACCCATCGGTTAGAGCAATAATCAAAGGCTTTGCCTATCGGGCTTTGTGGTGTCACCTTATTTTTTTGCTGATAAATATATTGTCCAATCTCGTTGATAATGGGCAGCGACTTATCGATCCTTAATGCCTTACGCTGTTCGTGTGACAAGCCCGATTCCCTTGCCAGTGCCTCTATGGCATATAACAATTGGATGAGTTTCATCACATGCGAGGCCCTTTCCTTGTCGTTCGCAAGTGCCTTGTCAAAATACCGGCGTGCATGCGCCCAGCATGAGAGGTGGGTAATGCCATGTTGCGATGCCAAAAATGTATAGCCCGAATATCCATCGGTTTGAATGTAGCCCGTGAAGGTTGATAAATCATCGATAGGCCCTTTGGCTTCGCGGCTTTTATAGTATTCAAAAAGTACCGATTTTGACAATGGGGCATATCTTACCCACATGTAACCCCGATGACAAGCCCCTGGTTTATCACTATCCTGCACTTTTATTGGCGATTCGTCGATCATCTGATAGGTTTCCCTAAAGACATGTAATCGGTGAAGGGCATAAAGTGGTTGTAATAATTGTGCCCCTAATTTCACCCACGATCCTAAGGTTGAAGCTGGCAGAGGGACGCCCATTTGGACAATCCGGCGAAGTATGCGGTAAAGTGGCAGGTGAAAGATATATTTATCGGTAAAAATCATTGCCAACAGGGCTGCACTTGCGATACATTTGGGAATGGGACGGTTTAATTCGGCAATCACCTGTTTGTGATCTCCTTTTTCATCCTCTTTGGTGATGTATTTAGGGCGGATGATACGATGGATGTGAAGCTTTGCAGGTGTGTAATCCAATTCCTCGGTAACCTCTTTGCCAACACACACCATCTCTGAGGTGTCTTCAGATGGCTCTATAACGGTTTCCACAACAGGCAAGTGTGCTGGCAGGGCTATGCGACCCGGGTGCTCCTTTTTGGGTTTCGTACGAAGGAAAGCAACCCGTATAAGTTCGCGCTCGGCCTTGACCACGGCATCTATTTCGGCTATTTTAGGCTCAAATTCAAGGGTTAATTGCTCCGAGTCGATAGGGGATATAAAGCGTTCCCTTTTTGAGCCAAAAATCATCCTTCGCAGTTGTTCGTATTGAAACGTAGCCCATTCCAGGTCGGCTGTCAGCTTTGTAATAGCGGAGTCCTTATCTAAAATAATAGAATCATGTTCTAAAATAACGGAATTCATTTCAGCAAGACTACCTTCCAGAATGGCATTTTTTGCCATCAGGGATTGTATCGTTAATTCTTCTTTTTCTTGCTGAATTATCATACGTTAAATATACTCTAAATCCCTTAATATACAAGGCGAGTAAGCATATTTATTTTACTATAAATTAGCCAAATTTGTATCGTTTCTTTTTACGCATATTGCTAAACGAAAGACCCTCGAGGAGCATCATCAGCTCCTCTCTTTTGAGTTGTTTCGATGGCTCATTATGGGCGGTAAAGCTATACCTGCCCCGCTCAAGACGCTTGTAAAACAAGGCAAATCCGTCACCATCCCAATATAGCAATTTAATGTGCGTGCGTGTTTTGTTGATAAAAATGAACACATCGCCCGAAATGGGATCTTTTTTCAGATTATTTCTTATAATTCCGCTTAGTCCATCGAAGCCATTTCGCATGTCGATGGTTGTAGAGCACAAAAAATATCGCAGGTTATTGCTAAAACCGAGCATCTAACCGAAAATTTTTACGCACAACCCGCTCGGAAAGGTTAATACCATTTGAGCAGGCCGATCCGATGGAGGTTGTAAACTATCATGGCCAGATGCCCGGTTTTCAGCCACTGTGCCAACCTCTATAAATTCTGCAAACGAAACTTTGGTGGTAGCATCTGCTTTTTGCTTTCGTACCCAGTATTCGAACTTACTTTTAGAAACCCCGATTTGTTGAGCATAGCTCCTGATGGGTATACCGCTCCCCTTCCACTTATTTACCAGAGC
>JANYKK010000087.1 GCA_025361585.1 Methylobacter sp.
TCGGCAAAAGTTGCGTCTATCGCTACGCCATTAATGATCATGCCACATCTCCTTTCAGCGGATGCACCGTCAAACTGCCGCGCCCGTCCTCTGTTATTTCATCATCACTGATAGTAAAGTTGCCAAGTTTCATGGTCAGGAACCGGTCAAAGTATTTCTGCAAATCCTTTTCTACCGATGCATCAAAGTCGGGTTTAACAACGTGGGTCGTACCCCATTTGGTATGAACAACCTTACCGTCGACCACCACCAACTCACCATCCTTGAACACATAATCGGGCTTTTCAAACATAAGCTGCCGATCAACATTGTCGGTATAAACGGTAATATCCGCCCAGTTGCCGGCACTTAACGCGCCGCGATCTTGCAGACCGATCAATCTGGCCGCACCGGCGCGGGTCATAATCGCAATTTCCTGCAAACTGTATTCACGCTCAATAGATGCCAGAGTCGTCATTTTTTGCGCTTCGGGATGTATCGTGAACAACACATCGTTACGGAAACTTCTGTCCATCAGCAAACGTATCAAATGCGGATAGCTGGTGAATGGCGCACCGTTCGGATGGTCGGTAGTCAAGAAAATTCGCCAAGGATCGTCAACCAACAGGAACGTTTCCAGGCCAATCGCCCATTGCAGTGCATTGACGAAGTTCTTGTCTTTATATTTGAACGGCACAACGCCGCAGCCCGCATCGCATTCAATATCCATGGTCACCCATTTGTTCGGGCTGGCATGTTTATGGTTGGCATGTTGGCGCATGTTGTCGCCGGACGCTGTTACGGTTTGACCGAACAGAATCTGGCCGACATCAATCGTGATGTTTTTATTTTTGTTGACGGCTTCGGCAATCTGCGCCGCGCCCGATGAAAACTTGAAATCGCCTTCCGTACCGTAGCTATGGAACTGGATATGGGTCAAATGCATCGGCAAGCCGCCTATGCCCTGGATGGTATCCAGCGTGGTGTTCATGTTGCCGGGCACACCGAGATTACAGCCATGCACATGCAGTGGATGAGTAATACCCAGCTCTTTAACGGCCGTTGCCAACACGCGCAAAATTTCACGCGGGGTCACGCCGTAATGGCTGTTTTGCTCATCCAAGTCCAGTTTGCGCTGGTTGAATTTGAACGCACTGATACCGCCGGGATTAACGACTTTAACGCCGATGGCTTTAGCCGCCTGCATGGTGAAAGCGACGTAATCGTTAATGGCTTTTTGGTCTTTTTTGGCCGTCAACATGCGCAGCAAATAATCATCACTACCCATCAACACATAACCGCCCTTATCCAGAATCGGAATGTCGGCCATTTCCATATGCGCTTGACGCGCGTTAATCGGCAATACGGCGGGTTCAAAACCAGCGGTATAACCCATTTCCGCATAACGATAGCCGGTCACAAAAGTGCTGGGCATCGCATGACCGCAGCCGGAACGGGTAATATCGGTACGCGCAACAGGATCGGCACGATGATCCTCCGGCAACAAGGTTCTGGCAATATTGCCTTTACCGCCGCCGATATGCGTGTGCATATCAATCGCGCCGGACATCACCACCTTGCCGGTTAAATCGTATTCCTTATCGACCTTAAAATCGCCGACAGGCTTGTTGACGATACGTCCGTCCTGAATGTAAATATCCTGTTTCGCGCCATCGATCCCGCTGGCAGGATCATAAACCGCTCCGCCTGTTAATCTAATCAACATAATTACTTACCTACGAAAGCTTGTTCAATGGCGTTAAGCACGTCAGACGTGCTGGGCAGACCGGATTCGCGCAATTTCTTCAACCGAATTGCGACCACGTTATCCATACGATAAGCATGACCGACATGATCGATACCCGGCGTACCGACAGGAATGAATACATCCGGCTCTTTGGCAAAAGTCATCCCGGAGCGGCCCACCACAATGGTCGGCAAGCTGGTTACCGGCGGCACGGCTTTGGCATTAAACGCCTGCACCCAAACCAACGCATCCGCTTCGCCATTGGCCAGCAAGACATTGGTATCATTCAAATAAGGATCGTATTCGGGATAGCCGCTGGAAAAACGGGTACGGGCCGGATAGCCGGTCGTCCAACCGCAGACTTGGTTAGCCGTTTGATCGCCTTCTTTGCCGCCTAAGGGCAAGCCGGAGCTACGGGTATTCCGGTTGTTAATATCCTTAACCATTTCAGAAACAGTCTGCACGGTCAATTCAGCCTGACTGTATGCCAACGCGCCCGCCGCCCAAGTCACCACGCTATAGCTCGCCGCTAGCAATTTATCGGCAATACCCTGTAAATCGGCTACTGCAATGCCTCCGACGGAATCAACCCGGATCGGATTACCTTTAACCAGCGCCCTTAATACCGCAACTACATCCGGCAAATCCTGGTTTGTGCATTCAAAAACCAGTGCTTTTTGGCCGCTCGGCGAAGTCGATGCATTACCGGAAGGCGCTTTACCCAAATAGATAATCTCACGCTTGCCGGTATCATCCAGAAACATGGATTCTTCATTCCATAGATAACGCTCAAAAAAGCGCGGCGAAAAACTTTCCAAATCGGTACCGACCACCAGCAATAAATCACAACGATTCTTTACTTCCGCCAGCGTCGTATTCATCCAGCCGGAATCCTGCAAAGCCAGGAAATTATTCCGTGCGCCGGTGAAATTCATATTATCGACCACTGCGCCGCTACGATCCGCCAATGCCAGCAACGCCCGCATCCCGTTGACATCCGTTGCGCAGCCGCCGATAACCGGTTGCTTGGTGTTTTTCAGCAATGCCGCCGCCTTTGCCACAGCTTGATCCAGACTGACTTCCTTACCATCGACTCTTGGCCGGGTATCGGTAATCGCCTGTTCAAACGCGGGCGTATTAACCGCACAGCCGTTTTTAACCACCTTGAGCGACACACCGTCAACCTGAATGGTCAGGTCATCCGTGCCGATACCGCAAAAAGGGCTAGGTACTTCAGTAATCTCAGCCATGAGCTGTCCTTTTGTTAGTCACTATATGGGGTTATTGTGACAGATGACCTCTGTTCGTACAACCTTAGGTATATTGCCCTATCAAACGTCTATCCAGACCTTAAATCAGCTGAAAACCACGGCAGCGTTATACACACCCTTGATTAGCCGTTAGGCGCAAATAAACAGCTTTGACCACCATGACCAGCAAGATTTCCTTAGACCATTCACAACTTGATTCCAACCCAATCTGCTCTTCAAAATTCGGTGTTTTTTAAAGCATCCCGGCCGTTATGCTGTAAAATCGCTCTTTTTTTATCTCAGCTCTCAGATGACCATCAGGCTACCCGTACCGCGCATCGCATTAACCCCCGGAGAACCCGCAGGCATAGGCCCTGATCTTTGCATTCAGCTTGCACAGCAGGATTTACCTTGCGAACTCATCGTTATCGCCAGCCCGCAATTGCTGGAAGAACGCGCCAAACAGTTAAATTTACCGCTACAGCTAAAAGAGTTCGACAGCGCATCGCCCCCTACCGCCCAGACGGCTGGATCCCTGACGGTTTTGCCGGTGGAGCTGGCGGAACCGGTTCAATGCGGACAGCTGAATCCAGCCAATAGCCGCTACGTGTTGAAAGCCATCACCAAAGCAACCAAAGGCTGCATGGATGCAATTTTCGATGCGATGGTCACCGGCCCCGTCCACAAGGGCGTCATCAACGATGCTGGCTTTGCTTTTAGCGGGCATACCGAATTTATTGCCGACATTACCGGCGGACATCCGGTGATGATGCTGGCAACGCCGGGCTTGCGGGTGGCGCTGGTGACGACACATCTGCCGCTGTCGGAAGTCAGCAAGGCCATTACCCATACCCGGTTGCGCACGGTGATTCGGATACTGGATCATGACCTGCGGCCGCGTTTCGGTTTAGCTCGTCCCAAAATACTGGTGTGCGGGCTTAACCCCCATGCCGGAGAAAACGGTCATCTGGGCAGGGAAGAAATCGACATTATCACGCCGGTACTCGATACATTCCGTAAACAGGGCTTGAATTTGCATGGCCCGTTACCGGCAGATACGTTGTTCACCCCCAAATATCTGGCTACGGCGGATGTCGTGCTGGCGATGTATCACGACCAGGGCTTACCAGTCATTAAACACATGGGCTTTGGCAAGACCGTCAATATTACGCTGGGGCTGCCGATTATCCGCACCTCGGTTGATCATGGCACGGCGTTGGATCTTGCCGGTAGCGGCAAGGCCGATTTAGGCAGCCTGCAATTCGCACTGCAAACCGCAATATCAATGGCTACACAACAATAAAATGGCACATATCGCGCGCAAACGCTTCGGTCAGAATTTTCTGCATGACCACAATATCATTTATAACATTATTTCCAGCATCCAGGCCAAGCCTGATCAACACTGGGTCGAGATTGGGCCGGGCCAAGGCGCACTGACCGAGCCTTTATTGAACGAAAAAGTGCGCCTGGACGTGGTCGAACTTGACCGGGATCTGGTCGCATTGCTGAAAGATAAATTCAAGCAATACCCAAACCTGCAAATCCACAGCGCCGATGCTTTACGGTTCGATTTCTCTTTGTTAACGGATGGGGAGGAGAAACTACGCATCATCGGCAATCTACCCTACAACATATCAACGCCGTTGATGTTCCATTTGCTGGATAACGCCTATTGCATTGAAGACATGCATTTCATGCTGCAAAAGGAAGTGGTTGATAGGATTTGCGCGGTTCCGGGCAGCAAAAAATACGGCAGGCTCAGCGTGATGATGCAATATTACTGCATGCCCGAGCTGTTATTTGAAGTGCCGCCGGAAAGCTTCGACCCTGTGCCGCAGGTAACCTCGGCTATCGTCAGGCTAGTGCCGCACCGGCTCCCCCCGGTTGCGGTTAATGATATAGCCAAGCTCAACCGGGTAGTCACCCAGGCGTTTTCGCAGCGGCGCAAAACTTTGCGCAATTCGCTGAAAAAACTGATTGATGAGGAAGAGATCGTCGTTTTGGGCATAGACCCTACGCTAAGGGCAGAAAGCATATCGCTGGCGGAATTTGCAAGCTTGAGTAATCTGTTGCAAGATTTGTAGGGTACGCTGTGCGTACCATTAACCGACAAAAGGTACGCACAGCGTACCCTACCTGACTACTCAGTAGCTTGAGAAATGGAACGCGGATGACGCGGATTGAACTGATTTACGCGGATTTTTTTAAAATACGAAGCCAAATTCCAGGTAGGTCGGGCGACAGCTTTATCGTTGCCCGACATTGCGGTGTCCGATGATAAAACAGCGGTGAGCAAACCCAAAATCCGTTGCCTGATTGAAGCATCGAAATGTCGGGCATAAACAGCATGCCCGACCTACTAGGCTGGGAATTGATCCAATACTAAGGGCCGAAAGCATATCGCTGGCTGAGTTTGCGAGTTTGAGTAATCTGTTGCAAGATTTGTAGGGTACGCTGTGCGTACCATTAACCGACAAAAGGTACGCACAGCGTACCCTACCTGACTACTCAGTAGCTTGAGAAATGGAACGCGGATGACGCGGATTTTTTTTAAAATACGAAGCCAAATTCCACCCAAAACAACTCATGCAAGCGCTATTAAAAGACACGTTTGCAGGGTAAAATCTCCTAAACCATTCCCAAACTAGTCGACCGAATTATCAAAAGAGGAGTTTTATATGCCAGCATTAAAAAGACAATCAATACAAAAGCTGACTTTAACTTTTTTCGGCACCCTGCTTTTGGCTTCACACCCCGCAATGGCAGAAACAGACCTCGCCGATCAAAAAAAGCTTCTTAATGCGCGTGTAATGAACCGTCAACAAACTACAGATCATGCCGCCCATTTAACCCCTGTAGATAAGAGCCTGGAGTTTCATGGTGTGTTTTACGGCTATCTACCTTGCAATGATTGCGATGGGATTAAAGCGACGCTGTCGTTAAAACAAAATAACAATTATCTGTTGGTGACTCAGCCCGCAAAAGATTCTTCAAAAGAGCTTTATGAAAAAGGCAAATATAGCTGGGATGATAAAAATCAAATCGTGGTTTTAACGCCGCGCCAGCAATCAACCACTCGCCAATATTATATTGAAGATGAAGGCACGCTCATTCAACTTAATAGTGATGGAATGCGGATGACAGGCTGGTCGGCGGATCGCTACACTTTGCGCAGAAGCGATATGACAAAGTCACGTGAAGTACATATCCACTAGGATGGAAGCGGGGCTTACGATAAATTTATTTACCAGCAAGCCGGGCGCATCAAGCCAAGCCATTTCTTAATATGAATAACAACTAAATCATAAAAGCTATCACCACGAAGACACGAAGATCACGAAGAAAAACCAAGGTAAAAACTTCGTGTCCTTCGTGCCTTCGTGGTGAATAAAGGCTTTAATATCTGTTTACTTAAATTTTGCTACCGTGCCGCCATGAATATTGGTCTGGTTACACTTAGCTTGATGCGTATGAGTTGCCCCCCCGCTCCGCTTGGATCCTCGTTCGTGATTATTTTTTAAACCGAGAAACTCTCTCCGCAGCCGCAGGTGCCTTTTACATTCGGATTGTTGAACTGGAAGGCTTCGTTAATGCCTTCCCTGCGGTAATCCAGCTCTATGCCGTCCACAAATTCCAAATCGTTTGCGGCGACGATGACTTTGACGTCGAAGTTTTCAAACACGGCATCGCCGTCATTCAGTGCGTCGGCGTAATCAATCGTATAAGCATACCCTGAGCAGCCGGATTGCTTTACGCCCAATTTCAGACCTAAGCCTTTGCCGCGTTTTTCCAGTTGTTTTTTAATTTGCCGTGCGGCGCTTTCAGTTAGTGAGACAGACATATAACCTCTTTATCCTTTTTCGATTAAGGATTTTAATTGTTTAATAAATTCAAAAACTTCAGCTTCAGTGTTGGCTATTCCCAAGCTGATGCGGATTGCGGTTTTTGCTTGATCGGGATCAACGCCCATCGCGACCAACACCGGGCTGGGGTCTCTGATGCCGCTGGCGCAAGCTGAACCGCTGGAAACGGCGATGCCTTTTTGATCCAATTGCATCAGCAGCATTTCGCCGTCGATTCCGTCGATGCCAATCTGGACGGTATTGGGCAATCGCTCCGCCTGCCCGGCAAAAACAGTCAGACCGGGGATGGCGCTTAAAGCCTGCTCCAGCAATGTTCTGAGCTTTAGCAGATACGCATGGCGTTCGGCAAGTTCGGCTTTGGCAAGTTCCGCCGCTTTGCCGAATCCGACGATGGCGGCGACATTTTCAGTCCCGGCCCTGAGTCCTTGCTCCTGCCCGCCGCCCCACAAGATTGGGTTTATCGTCACGGATTTATTGAACACCAGCGCGCCGCAG
>JANYKK010000009.1 GCA_025361585.1 Methylobacter sp.
GGCGTCTCGGTCATCGCCTGGATCCCCGGCGTTTTGACCTGACCGACCACGGCTGCCCGATGACTCTGGAAAGACAGCACCCGGACATCAAGTTTGACTTTCTTGAAGTATTTGGAAAGCCCTTGGCTCAATAACTCCCGAACCTCGTTGGCGGTTTTTCCTTTCACCTGGACGTTGCCCACGTAGGGGTAATAAAGCATGCCGTCATCTTGAACCATCTTGCCCGCCAACTCGGGGTCGATTTTCTCGCCGCCCGGATCGTTCAGTTCTGGATGCTCCCACACCGTGATTTGAAGCCTGTCATGCGGTCCGATCTTATATGCGGTCATCGGGACAACCTGAGACGGGAGATCATTGATCTCCCGCCGTTTTGAATTTTCCCGGTCGATAATCAGGTCTGCGGTAATCTGGGAAATCTTCGCCTTTTCCTTGACTAACTTGCCGTCTACCATCATCGGAACCTCTATATTCGATGACGGGCTGTTGGTCTCCATCTCCATGCCGGGCGTTAAAGAGCAGGCTTGCAGCAGCAAGGCCGGTATCAGGGGCATCGATCTAAACATTGGTTTAAACATGGCGTATTCCTTAATAAGCATTTTTATTGATAAAACCGGTCAGCACCGTGCGCAATGCAATTTCCAGATCGAACCATACCGACCAATGCTGGATGTAATACAAGTCGTGTTCGATGCGCCGGTTCAAATCGGTATCCCCGCGCCAGCCGTTCACTTGCGCCCAGCCGGTGATGCCTGCCTTGACCATGTGTTTTTTCATGTAATTCGGCACCTGATCCTTGAACACTTCGACGAAATCCGGGCGCTCAGGACGAGGCCCGACCAGGGACATATCGCCCTTAAGCACATTGATCAGTTGCGGCAACTCGTCAAGACTGGTTTTGCGCAGGAAAGCGCCAAACCGGGTCGCCCGCTGTTCGCCGGGCTTTGCCCATACCGCGCCGGTTTTGGCTTCGGCGTCCACCGGCATCGAGCGGAACTTCATCATCGTGAACGAACGGTTGTTCCAGCCAACCCGTTCTTGCCGGTAAAACACCGGGCCTTTTGAACTCATCTTGACGCCGATAGCGATCAATATCAGTAACGGGCTGATCAGTATCAACAGGATCAGCGCAAACAATCTATCCATGACCTCCTTGATATAGCGGTTAACACCGTGCAACGGAGAAACCGAGAAATCCAAGGTCGGAATACCGGCCACCGTGTTCAGGCTGAGGAATTTACTCTGCTTGAAATCAAAACAGTCGATCACCAGCCGGATACTGACCGGCAGATGCCGCAGTTGGTACTGGGCGCGTTCGACCAGCGATTCGCCGGGAAACGCAACCCATACTTCGTCAATGGCTTCCTGGGTGACGATGGCAGCGAGGTCTTCCAAATCCCCGAGTCGCGGCAGCGAAAGATCGCCCACCGAGCGCTGACTTAAGGATCGGTCATCGACATAACCCACGACTTGCAAACCGGCCCAGGATGAATGGCTCAATTGCCTGCTAACCGCAACGGCCATCTGGTTCAATCCTACCAAGACGATACGCCCCTGGGACCAGCCACGGGAATGCAGCCATTTCAACACATGAGAAAGCAGGCTACGGGCGGTGAGCACGAATAATAGCCCCAGCACCCACCAGGTGACGATCCAGCGATAACTGGAGCCGAACCAGAAATGCAAACGCACCAACGCAACAATGGAAATGACCGACACGATCGCGGAGACCCAAGCTCTGACGACACGCGAGACCTCGCCGCGCATGGTGTCATTCGACCAAGGGCGGTAAACCTGACCGATTTCGAAAAAGATGATGGCTGCCAAAATACCCAGGGAGACCACGATGCGGTAATCCTGATCGATGACGAACTGGCGAAGCCATAAATAATGTGAGACCCAAGCGGCGCCGATCAGCATGGCTATATCGATAAACCGCAGCAGCAGGATCACCGTGTGTCCATATTGCTTGAAGAGCCCGTTGAAGATGTTGCCCAAAGCGAGTGGCATATCCGTTAACTCCCTATTCTGTCTGTGTCCAATGACGAACGGTAAAAACCATCCATCCCCAAAGTCATCGCGACCGGCGTTATCCGCCAATCGCTACGCTTGGGCATAGACTACAGAGACAAGATGAGAGGAAACCTGTGGGTTTAATTAAAATTAGATGAAGATAGGAATGATTTTAAAGTAATGATTCCGCCTTCTCTGCCAAAAAACTACAACGTTGCCTAAAAGTTAACTTTCCCCTTTGAAAGGGGGGGATTTATCTAATCAAATCTCCCCTAACCCTGAGGTATCCCCACAAATCTGCCAAGCT
>JANYKK010000013.1 GCA_025361585.1 Methylobacter sp.
GGCGATCACTTCCATGCGGCGCTTGACGTTTTTGAACTGCGCCAGCGCGGCTATCGCGTCCTTGGGCAGGATGCCGACGTGTTTGGCGGCAACAATCGCCGACAGCGCATTATAGACATTATGGTTGCCGGTCAAACCCCACTCGACGCAGCCTTGCGGCTGGTTGCCCAGCATTACATTGAACCGGCTGCCGTCGCTGTTGACCAGTTGCGCGTTCCACTGGGCATTTGCATTGATCGATGTCTTGGCAACCGGTGTCCAGCAACCCATCGCCAGAACGTCATTGATATTGCCGTCACATTCGGGGCTGATAATCAGGCCTTCGCCGGGTACCGTCCTGACTAGATGATGGAACTGTTTTTTGATCGCATCCAGGTCGGGGAAAATATCGGCATGGTCATATTCAAGGTTATTCAGGATAGCGGTACGGGGACGGTAGTGGACAAATTTCGAGCGCTTGTCGAAAAACGCCGAATCGTATTCATCCGCCTCGATCACAAAAAAATCCGATTCGCCCAGCCGCGCCGAAATCCCGAAATTTAATGGGATGCCGCCGATCAAAAAACCCGGATTGAAGCCTTGATGCTCCAGTATCCAGCTGAGCATCCCGGTCGTGGTGGTTTTACCGTGGGTTCCGGCAACGCCCAGCACCCATTTACCTTGCAACACGTGCTCTGCCAGCCATTGCGGGCCGGATACGTATCTTAACCCCCGGTTCAGCACCGCCTCGACTTCAGGATTGCCGCGCGACAGCGCATTGCCGATAATGACCAGATCCGGTTTACAGTCCAGGTTTTCCGCCCGGTAGCCTTCCATCAATACGATGCCTTGCTGCTCCAGTTGCGTGCTCATCGGCGGGTAAACATTCTGGTCGGAGCCGCTGACCTGATGCCCCAACTGCCGGGCGATCACGGCAAGCCCGCCCATAAAAGTCCCGCAAATACCTAAGATGTGAATATGCAATGTTTTATCTCTAGTTAAGTTTATTTCTTGGCTGGCGGTTTGGCGCCGGGAGGTGCTGCCGGTGGCTTGCCGCCTGCGCCGTCTTTGGCTGCCGCTTCTTCTATCGGCACTTCCGCCTCTTCTTTTGCCCCGGCTTTTTCAAGAATTTTAATGATTTTGCCGTGGGCGATTTTCTTGGCCCGAGCCATAACCGTCACATTTTGTTTATCCAGCGCATTGACATCGGCTCCGGCGGCAATCAATAAATTGACGATGTCTTCATCGCCAAAAACCAACGCATCCATCAACGCAGTCGTTCCTAAATTATCGGCAACATTAACATCGGCTCCGTAACCTAATAGGGCTTTAACAATCTGCACATTGCCGTTAAAACTTGCAGCCATCAACGCGGTGCGACCACTCCCTGTTTTGCTGTTAACATCAATCCCTTGCGAGAGCAAAGCCTCTGTTCTGTCCAGCTTGCCGGTCATCGCCGCCGCAAATAAATCTTGACCATCCTCGGCATAAGTCGCCTGGGACAGCGCCAATAACAGGAACAAAAAGTAATCTTTATATTTCATACTGAATAGTTGCTTGCGTTTAATGAAAAGTTACGATGAAATAATCAACAAATAACCTATATGATCCAATAATGAACGAAAAAAACAAAATAATAGTTGAGGCAGCGCCTTTTTTTATAGAAGCGCAATCATCTCCCGATGAAGATCGCTATGTCTTCGCCTACACGATCACCATCACCAATACCGGAGAAATTCCGGCAAAACTGCTCCAGCGCCATTGGCTGATTACCGATTCCAACGGCAATATCCAGGAAGTCACGGGCGACGGCGTCATCGGCGAACATCCCTATCTTAAACCCGGCGAGTCATTCCGCTACACCAGCGGCGCAATGATAGCGACACCGGTCGGCACCATGCAGGGCGACTATACTATGCATTCGGACGATGGCAATAATTTTCGTGCCGACGTGCCCCGATTTACCTTATCCATCCCCAGAACCCTGCATTAATAATGTCCATTTATGCTATCGGCGATATTCAAGGCTGTTTTGATGAATTGTTAAGACTCCTCGACAGCCTCTCTTTTAATGAACAGTCCGACCAACTGTGGTTTGCCGGCGACCTCGTCAATCGCGGCCCCAAATCGTTAGAAACCCTCCGCTTTGTCAAATCGCTGGGTGATGCTGCGATCACCGTGCTGGGCAACCATGACCTGCATTTATTGGCTGCATCCTGCGCACCCAAAATAGCCCACAAAAAAGACTCGCTGCTGCCGATCCTTGAAGCGCCGGACAGCGATGAGTTAATCGATTGGCTAAGGCTTCGCCCGCTGTTTCATTTTAACGATGAATTCTGTTTGGTTCATGCCGGTCTTCCTCCACAATGGGATTTTAAAAAAACCCAAAAAATGGCCATGCTGGCGGAGCAGGCTTTAAGAGGCCTCAATTATCAGGCGTTTTTAAAACAAATGTACGGCAACAAGCCCAACATCTGGTCGCCCAACCTGAAAGGGGTCGAGCGCTTACGTTATATCGTTAATTGCTTTACCCGAATGCGTTATTGCGATGCAGATGGCCGACTGGATTTTCTCCATAGCGGGCCTCCGGGTTCACAACCCAAAGGGCTGGTTCCATGGTTTGACGCGCCCAAACGTAAAAACGCCGACATGCGCATCATCTTCGGCCACTGGTCATCCTTGGGTTATTACGAAGGCCCCAACTGTTATGCGATTGATACCGGCTGTCTTTGGGGCGGCCAGCTGACTGCGTTAAAACTGGGCGAGCCGGTGCAGCGGTTTAGCATCGATTGCCCCGAGGCTAAAAAACCCCGGAAAAATAATCTGGCTGTGGCAAATTAAAACTAAATCTTTTCCCACCACGAAGACACGAAGGGCACGAAGTTTTATTTCTTCGTGCCCTTCGTGTCTTCGTGGTGATCTTTTATATGTTTTTAATCAGAGTTTTCGTTTTTCCAGCTTCAAAAAACTGTAGCTGAACGCCACATCGGGATCGTCCTGAATATCTTCGCGCTCCACTTCAACCCACTGCTCGGCATCGATCTCGGGGAAAAACGTATCGCCGGGAAATTCCTGATGTATCAGCGTCAAATAAAGCGTATCGGCAACCGGCAACATCGACTCGTAAAAATCCGAACCGCCGATAACAAATACCTCTTTAGCGTCGCCACAACTTGCCAGCGCCTTTTCAATATCGTTAAAAACCAAACAACCCGGTTGGCTGTATGACAGATTCCTGCTGATAATGATATTGGTGCGTCCCGGCAGCGGCCTGCCTATCGACTCGTAGGTTTTGCGACCCATCAAAATCGGCGCACCCATGGTTATTTTTTTGAATTTTTTAAGGTCGGCAGATAAATGCCAGGGCATTTGATTGTTCAGGCCGATGGCCCGGTTGCTCGCCATCGCGACGATAAGTGATATTTTCATTTTATTGCAGTATTCTTTAAGTAATTAATTTCACCCAAGCATCATACTATGAAAAATATACTGGTTGTATTTACCGGCGGCACAATCGGCTCTGTTGCAACTGACGGCACCATCAATACCTCCGAGTCTACATCGTTTAAATTGATCCGGCTGTTTCAACAGCATTACGATAACCACAATCAGATCCATTTCGACACGATCCAGCCCTTACAGATATTAAGCGAGAACCTTGCGCCTCCTGCCTGGAAAACCCTCATTGCCGCGATAGAAGCCGCCCGGCCCGACCAATATGACGGCATCATCATCACTCACGGCACAGACACCCTGGCTTATACGGCTTGCGCGTTGGGCTTTTATTTTAATGCCGCCACGATTCCGATGCTGCCGGTTTCCAGCGATTATCCGCTGGATCATCCCAAAGCCAATGGGCTGGAAAACTTTATCTGCGCCGTTGAATTTATCCTGCAACTCAAAACACCCGGGGTTTTTGTACCCTATCGCAACCAACAGCAAATTACCCAAATCCATCAAGGCACGCACTTAGCCTGTTCGTTACAGCTGAGCGGCGATTTTTTCAGCGTTCAGGGCAAGAGTTATATGCAATTTGAAAATCGGCGGTTTTCATTGTTGAGTCCACCGGGACAACGAACGCGGACTCAACACACGGCGTTAAAAGCCGATTTCTCCGAGCGCATCCTAATGATTAAACCCTATCCAGGCCTCGATTACAGCCGGTTTAATCTGGATCATGTCGATGCGGTGCTACATGATTTATATCACTCCGGCACCGCATGCGCCTCGCTGCAATGGGGCGAAAACTATTCGTTGGTTGAGTTTATAAAACGCTGCGAGAAACAGGGTATCGCCGTTTATCTGGCTCCGGCGATTAAATCGGCCGGCGCCTACCAAAGCACCCAAGCCTTAATGGAACACGGCGCCAAAATAATCTGGAACATGTCGATTGAGGCCGCCTATGTCAAACTGCTGCTGGCTTATGGCAATTTTGACGATAAGCGGGAAATAATGGATTTTATGACCGCGGATATCGCCGGGGAACACATTTAATGGCACTCGATGCAGGTGCCTCTGGGATAATAACAATGATAAAAAACGGCAATATGAACGCCATCCACGACCTGTGGGACGAACTGGCCAATTTCGGCGCTGACCGTTCCGACGAAACCCTGGTTCACCTCATGGAAGGCCTGTGCGCATTGGCGGGGGCATGTAACATCACCTGGATGGGAGCGGTGCGCCTGGACACATCTTTTGTTAACGATCCGGCAAAGGGCTGGCGACCGGGTGTTGTCAGCTTCCTGCACACCGCGCTACCTTTGGACGATGCCGTACGGGAACAGACGAAAAAGCTGGAACAGGGCAACGTGGACGAAAACATCATCCGAAATCTGGACGGCGCAGGCAGCTTCCGCGCCAACCGGCTGCGGGACTTGGTCGGCCCGGAGTGGTTCGAATCATTCTACTACCGGACTTATTATCGGGACGTCGGCCATAATGACGCGGTCTGGGTGGCCTTTCCGGTAAACAAGGATATCGAATCCTGGTTCGGCATATTCCGCGACGCCAGCCAGCCGCTTTTCACCGAAACCGAACGCGATGAAATTGCTTACGCCCTGCGCGGCCTCAAGTGGTTTCATCGGCAACTGATGCTCTCGCACGGCCTGCTGGTGGCAAAAAATCCCCTGACGGCGGCGGAGCGTAAGGTGCTGCACCTGCTGCTGACCGGCCTTTCCGAAAAACTGATCGCCGAGCAACTGGGCCGCAGCTATCACACCACCCATGAATGGATCACCTCCATCTACCGCAAATTCGGCGTCAACAACCGGGCCGCGCTGATGGCCCTGTGGCTGGGCAAAGCGGCATAGAAACCCATGCGCTTCGGCAATGAGGCGCACAGCATGGTATTGTCACCCAAATAGTGTGTTCATTGTAGGGGCGCCCGGCCGGTCGCCCCTACGGCAGCGCGAAAACATCATATCCAATTGATTTTTTTCAGGAAAAACTGGCAGAGGACTGCCATACCCCCTAATCAATGTCATTAAGTTAAGCATATCGATATTCCGTAGAAGCGGGCCGCGCCCGCGATGATAACGCTACAATTCTGCAATCACTGTGCAAATATCGCGGGCACGGCCCGCTCCTACAAGCCTTAACTTAACGGCATTGCCCCCTAATTAGGGGGTATATACATACTAAATATAAGTGTATTATTCCTTCCCAAAAAGCATCGGGGAACGAACCATCATGAATCACACCTACCGCCCTGCGTCCCAGCCTCAGGGCAAGCAGATACCGGCACAAATAAAAAACTGCCGCCGGCTCTCTGCCGCGTATGCCACTTTCGCAGCCGGCGCCGCGCTGGCAGCCTTGGTTAGCGGCGAAGCCCACGCCCAATCCGGATTGCTGCTGTATACCCCCAACAGCGGCAGTAACAACGTGTCGGTTTACACCTCCAACGCGGACGGAACCTTGGCGGCGACATCGACGCTCGCCGTGGGGAACACCCCCGTCTATGCCGTCGTGCGCGGCGACCAGGCTTTCGCTTACGTGACCAACAATAACGCTAACACTCTCAGCGTTATCGACACCCAAACCAATGCAGTGGTGCAGACGGTGGCAGCGGGCGCAGGCCCGCGCGGCCTGGCCGTCAGCCCTGACGGGAGGCTTGTCTACGTGGCGAACAACACTAGTGGCACCAACACGGTCTCGGTGTTCAGCGCCGATGCCCTCACCGGCCAGCTCAGCCTGTCAACGACCATCGCCACGGGCGCAAACAGCCTGCCTCGCCAGGTAGTATTCAGCCAGGACGGCTCACGGGCGTACATCGCGAACCAAGGACAACTGGGTAACAACGGCAGCATCAGTATCGTCAACACCGCCACGAACGCGATTATCGGCACCGTGGCGACCGGCGGCCAGCTCTCCGACATTGCGGGTCAACCCCGCCGGTACCCGCGCTTACGCTGTCGATATCAACAACAAGGTCTACGTCATCGACACGGCGACTAACAGCGTAACGACTGTCACCCGCCACCCTCAACAACCCCCGCGGCGTCGCAGTCAGCGCAGACGGCACGCGCTTCTATGTCACCAACCTCAACACTCATTCGATCAGCCAGTTCGACGCCGCCACCAACGCCTCGCTCGGCACGGTGGCCGCCAACTTCAATCCTGTGCTGCTGGCGATCAGCCCGGACGGTACGTCCGTCTATGTGGCGCAGCAGGGCGCGTCCAATGCCGTCGGGATCTTCTCGGTCTCGTCTTCCGGCCTGCTGACATTCAACAGCACCATCGCGGCTGGGACCGCTCCGTATTCCGTGGGGTTGTGCGGTAACGGCAACGCCATGCTGGCGGCCGGTGGAACCTTCGTCGCTAACACAGCCGGAGCTCTCGGCTGTGCCGGCAGCAGCGCCTCGTTCACCGGCGGCACGCTGAAGATCAACGGCGCCGGCCTCTCGCTTTCCACGCCCATGACGCTGGGCACTGCGGGCGGCACCATCGACACCAACGGCAACAGCGCCACCCTGTCCGGCATCGTCAGCGGCAGCGGCGGACTGATCAAGAGCGGAACCGGCACCTTGACCTTGTCGGGCGTGAACACTTACAGCGGCGGGACAACGATCAACGGCGGCACCCTGTCGGTCGGCGCCGACAACAATCTCGGCGCCGCCTCGGGCGGGCTCGCCTTCGGCGGCGGCACGCTCCAGTACTCCAGCGGCTTTTCCAGCAGCCGGATCGTCACGCTCAATGCGGGCGGCGGCACCATCGACACCAACGGCAATAGCGCCACTCTGTCCGGCATCATCGGCGGCACCGGCAGCCTGACCAAGAGCGGAACCGGAACCCTGACCCTTTCGGGTACGAACACTTACAGCGGCGGCACCACGGTCAATGCCGGTACGCTTTCGGGCGATACCGCCAGTTTGCAGGGGGCAATCACCAATAACGCCTCAGTGATTTTCGACCAGGCAACCGACGGCACATACGCCGGTGCAATGAGCGGTAGCGGC
>JANYKK010000014.1 GCA_025361585.1 Methylobacter sp.
AAGGTTCCGTTTCTGGACATTAACCAGGAACGCGAATTCGGGTATGAAGGCTACCAAGGCATGCTGGAGCTGGTGCGCCAACTGGCGTTGACGATTGAAAGCCCTGTATGGGAGGCGGTCAGAGCGCCTGCGCTGTGGAAAGAATCCCCCCTGCCCCCCTTTGCTAAAGGGGGGAATGCGGTCGATGAGGTGAACAATGGCTGACATCCTGAAAAGAAATAAAGCGCTATCGGTCAATCCGCTGAAAGCCAGCCAACCGATAGGCGGCTCCCTGGCGACATTGGGTTTTAATCGAGCCATGCCGATGTTGCACGGCTCGCAAGGCTGCACCGCTTTCGCCAAGGTGTTTTTTGTACGCCATTTTCGGGAACCTATTCCGTTGCAAAGCACCGCAATGGATCAAGGCAGTTCGGTTATGGGCGCGGACGAAAATGTTGTTGAAGGCATTCTTACCATTGCCGAAAAATCCCGCCCATCCCTGATTACTATTTTGACTACGGGCCTTGCGGAAACACAGGGCGCCGATGTACACAGGAATGTCAGAGAGTTCAGGGAAGCCAACCCGGAATTTGCCGATGTTGCGGTCGTCGCGGTCAATACCCCCGATTTTACCGGCAGTGTTGAAACCGGTTTTGCAGCGACTCTCACCGAAATTATTCGTGCGCTGGTGCTTGATGCTAAAGAAGCTGGAACTTATCCCGGCAAACGCAAACGCCAGGTCAATGTCTTGGTCAATTACATGCTGACGCCCGGCGATCTTGAGGCGCTTCGGGACATTTTCGAGCAATTCCAGCTCAGGCCTGTTTTCGTGCCCGATATTTCCGATTCTCTGGATGGCTGTTTGACGGATGAAGATTTCAGCCCTGTGACCATCGGCGGCACCCCGCTGTCAGAAATGGCAACGCTGGGAGATGCATTGGCAACGGTGGTTATAGGCCCGTCGCTTAGCAAAGCGGCGGAATTGCTGGCAGAAAAAACCGGCGTGCCGACCTATGCCATCGACCATCTTTACGGCTTAAAAGCCAATGATGCGCTGATGTGTGCATTGACTGAAATCAGCGGCCACCCTGTACCCGAGCGCATTGAGCGGCAGCGTTCTCAATTACAGGATGCAATGCTGGACACGCATTTCATGCTCGGCCAATTACGCATCGCCATTGCCGCCGATGCGGATTTGCTGAATGCGTTTGTCGATCAGGTTCAGGAAATGGGCGCGGAAGTCGTTGCCGCCGTTACCTCCTGCAACGTGCCGTTGTTGTCGCGAATCCCCGTCGCCAGCATCAAAATCGGCGACCTTGAAGATATGGAGCTGATCGGCAAGGCTAACAAGGCGCAACTGGTTATCGGCAATTCCCATGCGGTCGATACTGCCGAGCGGCTGGGCACGCCTATTTTGAGAGCCGGATTCCCGCTGTACGACATTATCGGCGGCTACCAGAAAACCTGGATCGGCTATCGCGGCTCCCGGCAAACGCTGTTTGATTTGGCTAACTTGGTCATCAATTATTCGCATGAAGAAATTCCGGTTTACCGCTCGATTTACGGCCAAAAACCCGCCAGCGAAATAACGGAGAATTATTCCAATAATAGGCAGTCATGTCATTAACAAGGCGCATGCAAATAGTGCAAGGCACTGATCAGAGGAAGTTTATGGAAACCGCATTAAAAATAGCGTTTGCCACCACCGATATGGAAACGGTAAACCAACATTTCGGCTCGGCCAAATCCTTCGCCATTTACGCTGTGGATATGGACAACGCGCAATTGCTGGAAGCCGCCGAATTTGGCGAACTTAAGCAAGACGGTAACGAAGATAAGCTGTCGGTCAAGATTGAATTGTTGAATGGCTGCGCTGCGGTTTATTGCCAAGCCGTTGGCGGCTCGGCAATAAACCAGCTAATCGCTAAAAACATACAGCCGGTCAAGGTGCATGAAGGGGACACGATTAAAGACCTGATCGTTGACCTGCAAAATGAAATGAAGGCAGGGCCGTCCAGTTGGTTGGCAAAAGCGATTAATCAACACAAGAGTCCAGATCCTGAGCGCTTTAATCAAATGGAAGATGAAGGCTGGGACGAATAATGTAGGGTATGCACCGCATACCTTTCTATGACCTTGAAAATGGTACGCGATGCGTACCCTACTACTAATAAATTTATTATCAACGGAGAAAAAACATGGCCACCGCTGCATTAGTCGTACAAGAAGACGACGCCAATCTGGGTTCAGATATTGTCAAAGACATGATCAAGCAATTACGCGCGATTGACACTTACGATACCTACGAGGGTTGGTCGGAAGCAAAAATCATCGATCCTATCGTGTTAACTAAAGAACGGAAAAAGAACATTCCGGTGATCGGCGATCCCGATGAAATCACCATTGCCCGCCTAAAAGCCTATTACAACTCACTGGCGACGCTGATTGAGAAAAAATCCGGCCTGATGGCAGCGCCTATGGTTCACATCAGCCACGAAGGCTTTGGTCGCGCGTTAATCATGGTCGGCAAGCTGATTGTGGTCGATAAAATTTTGCGCGACACCCATCGTTTCGGCTTTTCAAGCCTGGAAGAACTGCGTGAAAAAAGCGACAGCCTAATCGAGAAGGCGTTGGGCTTAATCGAAAAATACAATGCGGCTGCAACTGATTGAGGAATGTCTAAATGACTGAAGAAGAGTTGAGGAAACTGGAAAAAGAAGTCAAAAAGAACAAGCGCTTGGCTAGCGAACAGGCGATGGAATTACATGACCTGATTGAAGACTGCCTGCCTGAAGCTTACGGTGAATTGTTGGGTATTGCGCAAGCCACTTACGTTGCTTGCAAAGCTTGGGATGAAGCCAACCAGAAACTAATTGCCGCTCAAAGCGATGCGGCCTGAGCAGGAGGTCAACATGTCTGAATTTGTAACCGGAGTTACCTTTGGCGGCACGGAATGGACGCCAGCCTATGTAACTGACATTAATCAAAAGACCTGCATCGGTTGCGGTCGTTGCTTTAAAGTCTGTCCGCGCGATGTTTTCGATCTGGTGGAAAAAGACGAAGCGCTGGATCCTGACGACTTCGATGACGATTACGGCGACTTTGAAGACGACGATGACAACAGTATGGTCATGAGCTTAAAAAACAAACTCGATTGCATCGGCTGCGAGGCTTGCTCCAAAGTATGCCCGAAAAGCTGTTTTACCCACGAACATAAACAAGCGGCTTAACTCAAATACTGATTATTAGCTCCTCGCGCCTGCGCTCATTTTTATACACAAAAACTTAAAAGCACGTCATTCCGGCAGGGATTGCCGGAAACCAGATCACAGGGATGTGAATGCCTGATTTAACTAAGCAATCCCGCGTTGTAAGGCGTGTGCCTGTTTCGGTATTGCCATCCATGGCTTTTGGATCCCGGCAATCCCTGCCGGGATGACGGCGTCTCGCAGATACTTGTGTATAAAGATGAGCGCCGGAGCGTAGAAACGACAAACAATTTTTAAAAGGATCACGATCATGCCCAGGCCCGAAAAACAACGTTTTCATATGCACCCAAAACCGTCCGCAAGGACATCCCCGTGGTTCCTGCCGCCAGCAGCGGTTGCGCCGAAATCATGAATGAATTCATGAATGAAATACAAGCCCGCAATCTGTTTGAAAAAATCGCCCTGACCAATACCGGCTGCATGGGGCCTTGCATGATGGGGCCCAGCGTTCTGGTTTATCCCGAAGGGGTGATGTACGGCAAGCTGAAAAAAGACGATGTCCTTACCATCATCGAACAGCATCTGCTCGGCGGCGAGCCGGTTGCCGAGCTGATGGTTCCTGCCGAAATCTGGTAATGAGTTCAGTTGCGTTTGTAGAGGAACGGGTGATGTTTAGTCCGAATATGCCCGCCGAAATTAACAATCTTTTGCAAGCGGCTGTCGCCGCAAGTTCGGTTGACCAGAACCGGGCGGAAAACCTGTTTTTACAAGCGCAAACACTGGATAGCCATTGTTTGCAAACCTATTTTGCCCTGTATAAATTTTATTTCTTCCAAAAACGTCTTATTGATGCAGAGCGGGTTGTTATAGCAGGTTTAGAGGAGGCAGCAAGACAAGGCGGATTTCCCAGCGACTATCGACGACTGGCTAAAAACCGGCAAAAATGGGATTTATATGCCAATGAGATCACTTTGTTTTATTTATATACACTGAAAGCGTTGGCGTTTATCAAACTAAGGCTTGGCTTTACCATAGACGCGCAGCTGGTTTTGTCGCACCTGCAACAACTGGATCCCGAAGATCTTTCCGGCGCGTCGGTAATTATGGGTTTGGCAGCAGGGGTTACTGAGTGATGGATTTATCCGAGCACATCACACTCAACCGTCAGCTGGCAGAATCTATATGTCAGCGACTGACTGAAGAAATCAACGGGCTGGGTTTTTCCTCAGCGGAAATTCAGCACTATCCGCATTACGACGATGCCGTCTATGTACTGATCAAAGACCCTTATACCGGCGGACATAACTTGACCGGCTATTGGTACGATGAAGCTAAAAAACAGCGTATCGGCAGGCTTCAGTTTAACAGTGATGGCACGTTTTACGCGGAGTACGATGTGCTCAAGCCGCATCCTAACAACCCCAAGCGCTTTGTTGAAGGTGTTACCGCTTGGGGTAACGCCGCACAGATTAAGTCTGAAGCCAAGTTGTTGGAAATGCCCGAATAGCCGATATGGAAAATCCGGCGCGAATTTATGAGCTGTTGTTGGATTATGCAAGCAGCGATGAGCAAGTCACCGAATTAAACATCGGTCTGGTTTGGACGGTTTGTAAAACCCAGCGCATAGGTCTGGCAATGAGCCCCGGCATTCCCACCCGCACTTTGTCGTGGCCGGGTACCTTAGCCGGTAAAACTTTGGCGGAATTGGCCGGATGGATTAGCGACTGGGAGCCTTACAAGGCGACGGTTGCAATGGCGGCGATTAATTGCAGCTTAAACCGCTATGAACTGCCGTCAGGAATAACCCTGCTGCCTACTCCGGGCAACGCCAATCTGGCTGTTTTCGAATATTTCCTGCCCCGGCTGCAAGGCAAAAAAGTCGTTGTTGTCGGGCGTTATCCGGGCATTGAACGCTATGCCGAGCAAATCAATCTCAGCATCATTGAGCGGCAGCCGCAGTCTTCCGACTATCCCGATCCCGCCTGTGAATTTTTATTGCCGGATGCAGACTGGGTATTTTTAACGGCCAGTTCGATTACCAATAAAACCTTCCCGCGCCTGGCCGAACTTGCCCAACACGCCACCACCGTGTTGATGGGGCCGACGGTGCCGTGGCTGCCAGAACTGCACGGCTTCGCTATCGATTATCTGGCGGCCATTGAAATTATCGACCCGGTAAAACTGTATCAAACAGCGGCTGAGGGTGGCGGCGTGCGCATTTTTGAGGATGCCGTGCGTTACCGGATAGTCGATCTGACGCCTGGCAACAGCATGTCGTGGCTGAAGAACCAGATAGCCCAAGACTATGAAGACAAGCAACGACTAAGCCTGGCTATGGAGCAATGGTACGGCTCAGGCAAGCAAGGCCGGTTTCCTGAATTTAACCGGCTCAGTCAGGTAACGACAAAACTTTCGCGCATGGACAGCAGTTATAAGCGGTTGTGGGACGCACAACCGAATTAAGTCCTGCGCTTTCGTTTGTAAGGTTTCCGACAGTCAATTACAAAATACCCCGCATTGTTAGTTAAGGCATCAAACTTCACCACAATAAAGCAGCGCCATCTAACTGATTTAAAATAAGAATGGATGAATGACTCAATATGGCATAAAGCATGCTAAATCAAAGTTATTACTTAAGAAACAGGCAAGAATAATCTCATGCAACCCAGTTTTCATAACCAATGGCAAGGTGTCATCAAAGTCAATGACGGCAATATCGTATCGGAAGTCAGGCTGGAAATAGCGCCCAATGTCTCAGTGCTTGTTACCGTTTCTACAGGCTCTGATAAAGCACATAGGCACGATGAGCCAAGCAACCAGCGCCGCTGATTTATTTATATCCGCAGAACAACTTGCACTCGCACTATTTATTTAATTATCTGGAGAAAAAACAATGCTGCTAGAAACCTATCAAACTAAAGGATTATTAACGGTCACTTTGGTCAACGGTCAAACCGGCACCACGGGTGTTTATGCTTATCGCGGCGACTTGGTTATCAAAGAAGGATCACTGCGCGAAGGCTCAACAACCGACCGTAAACCACCCGAAGCACTGCTGATCCATTCCGCCTTGATTATTGAAAACGACAAAATCAAATTCATCAACGGCTTGTTGCCTACACTCGATTTACTGCCCGTTTTTGTTGAAAAATACAAAGCCGATATTGCACAAGACTGCATCGCCTTAATCTATATTGAGAATATTGGCAAAGGCTTGCAAGTTGAACTGGAAGGCGTCACCTATAAATTGATGCCTTTCAAGCAAGGCTTGGTTTGGAATGAATTGCTCGAAGAATTGTATATTGAAAAAAGCGAGCTAAAGAACCAATCTGCCGAAGATAAAGTAGTCATCGCTTACGAAGCGGCCAAATCGTATAACCCGAAAACGCCGCTCGTTTCATTTGCCGAAGCGGAAGACAATACCATCGAGGTGGTTAAAGAAGCCGCTGTAGGTGCTATTTAACGCCGTACCGTTTTACAAGATTCAGGGTTGCAAATTTTGGCATTATTAGTGCTTAAATATTTACAAGCTTAACTGCTTTCGATCAACCCTTTCCTGAGCGTTGTACCTTCTGCGCCCTATTTTCTCGACTAGGGCGCTTTTTTTTGCCGACAAATGCTCCGGCAGCCCATAAAACACAACGTGTAAGATTATGGCAGACAATTTGCTTGGTTAATTAATAGGTCTATCTACATAGACCTTAACCCAAAGCAATAGCGCCATTGGATGCCAGATAACTGCATTTGTAACAACAAAGTCTATTTTATTGTTGGTTTTACTACAACCTGAACCCTTCATACGACTATGAAATACAAAACCATTTCCGTAGCCGATTCTAAGAAACTGATTAAAGAATCCAAGCCTATGATTCTGGATTGTCGGGCCATGAAAGATTACAGGGCAGGGCACTTGGAAGATGCCCTGCACGTTCATGAAGACCTAAAAGAGTCATTGGTTAAACGCGGCGACAAGCAGCGCAGTTTGCTGATTTATTGTTATTACGGGCATGCTAGCGAGCACCTTGCCGAATTTTTCAGCGATTTCGGCTTTAAGGATGTATACAGCTTGGAAGGCGGTTATTCCGGCTGGAAAGAACATCATTTACCAGGAGATTAAAATGGACGCATTACCCCGTGAACTAGCCTTACGTATCGCCTTAGCATCACGTATCCTGCCGGGTATTGATGTGCCCCGGCTGCTGGAGATATTACACGAGCGAGTCGGCTCGCCCCTGGATGATGAAAAGTTAAAATCCGTCACCGTCACCAATCTTAAAACCGGCTTAGGCAGCCTGGATGGCGAAGAAGACGGCGAGGACATCGGCATCGGCCTTGCCAATATCAAACTGGCCGTGCGTTACCTATGGGGCGACGAAGCCGAAGATGAAGACCTGCCGGAAATAATGCCTTATAAGGACGGCGACATGCCAGATTCCATCCGCGTGGCCATCGGTTCAAACAGTGGCGCGTTGGTTAACGGGCATTTCGGTTCCTGCATCCGTTTTCTGGTTTATCAGCTATCGCAAAACGATTACCGGCTGGTTGATATACGCTCAACCATTGAAGCCGACAGCAGCGACGACAGAAACCTGTTCCGCGCCAATTTGATAAAAGACTGTCATGTCATGTTCGTGCAATCTATCGGCGGCCCGGCTGCGGCTAAAGTGATACGCGCCGATATTTACCCGATCAAGGTGCCTGATGTGACCGAAGCGGTAGATCAGCTAAAGGAATTCCAGAAAGTATTCGATGCGCCGCCGCCGTGGTTTGCCAAGGCTCTGGGGCGTTCGGCCGAGGAACGGGTCAGGTTTGCTCATGACGCGGTTTGTTAAACTATATTCGATTCTTTTATTCACGACGAAGACACGAAGGACATGAAGTTGTGTTGGTTCCCAAGCTTCGGCTTGGGAACCAGCGATGAGTCTGGAGAGGATCCCGCCGCCTTATTTGATCGCGTCGCGCTCCCTGCCCATGTTTTGGAACGTGTTTTCCAGGTACAAGTTCCGTAGGCCGGGTTACGTTACCCACGTGACTTTACCCATCCTACGGCCAGACCGAAATCTAAAGCACCACCCCATGGTTAACGGTTTCCAGAACGTCGATAATTTCATTACACCCTACGACGCTTTTATCTTCATTGACAATATAGTCCGCCAAGGCAGTAATGGCCTGCCAATTTGATCTTTCATTAACGAAGCTGAATGCCGCTAAAAATAACTCTGTGATTTTTTGTTTTCTAAGCGCTGAATTGGCAAGAAAGCAGTCAAGATACTCGTTGACAGCTTCTAATTCGGAAGTAGCATCAAAGTAATACACGGCGTTTAAATAGATGAGGCGTGGGGTAATTAGTTCTCTGTTTCGTTCTGCAATATATTTTGCTTCAGCCAAAGATCCGGCCAGCATGTTGATCATATCCGCTTCAAAAGCACGCTGATAACCAATTATCTGCGCCGAAGAAAATTCGTTTGTTGCCTCTTCAATTGAGGAAGGCAGCGTATGAATTAAGCGGCCACCGTCTAAGTTTGCAATATATTTAGTGTCAGCAGTTAAAAACGGGGATGATTGAAAGTCAGCATTCACCGGCGTTATAAAAACCTGAAAAAAAACCGGCGGCAGTTTTTTTCGTTTGTTGCCGAGATAAATAGCCGCTGCGTGCCCAGCTTCATGAATAGCAACTTTCCTGTATACTTCTTGGTGAGCCAGCTTTAACGCTTTATTGAAAATGTGCCTATGATTCATAATATTGATCCTGCAACATGATGTATTAAATGTTTCCGAGTTGAGCCATTCATTGGCGACAGCGTCAAACGAGCAGATTCAATCTTAAAAGTATTTTATTAATGGTTTATTAAAGCCCCGTCGAAAATTAGTATCCTCTCCACCTCTCACCCGCAAAGAAAGAACCGGACATGAACGACGATAAACGATCACACGAAGCCTCAAGTCTTAGAACGTTTTTCGACGACCAATTAGATCACCTTCATAACCTTGTCAACAGTCTGGGCAGCCACTTTTACAACGAGGCGCAACAGACGGAGGAAGCCAAACAGATTGTCGAAAGCTTCGTCGATGCCTCAAACAGCAAGATGCGAGCCGTACAGGGTTATGCCCATAAGTTAAGGGAACATGTACGGGGGCTGCACAACCATGTGCTTCAAATCGCCGATCAGATTCCACCTCCCGTCGACTTGAATCTGGGGGCCTTTGCCACTGATCCGCTGGTCAACGCCCTGTTCGTCAACAATAGCGACATCGAGAAACTGTTTAACACCGATCCCGATGTGAATGCCTTTTGGCGCGCCCATAGTCAATATCAAGCGCCGGTATTGTATGCGCTGTTAACCGCCAGCAAGAGTGAAAAGGGAACGCTAGGCATAGCGATGCAAGGCGATATGCTTATTCGCGAAGTGCCGCAACAAGTCGTCAATTTCTCATCTCACAAAGTCCATGTTCCTTGCGCCAGCAGTGCAGAGTTAAGTGTGGCGTTGAAAGAATATCTGTTTGCTCGCGTAGTTGCGCTTATCAAGCAGGAGATGGTGTCTCGCAAGACCGATCAGATTTTGAAGCCCGCCGATGATTCTTATGAGTCGCGGGTAAAGAGCCTGGCCAACCCGGATGTCTATTTGAACGCATTGGTCGAGTACATCGATGTTCCTGCCAAGCTGTTGAGCATTGATAAAACCCATTTCAAACTCAGCAAACTGGGCATCAAATTAGAGGACGACGACAGCCAGAGCGTAAATGAGTTCGACATTCATGAGCTCACCTGGAGCAACAACACCCGAAACGTGGTGTTGCAAATTGCCCTTGCTCGCTAAGCCATGGTACCTCTAGCGACGGCATCGGTCTGGCTCAAGTTCAAGCGGCACGAGGCCTATTAATTCATCGCTTGGCCTTGCGTCAAGGGCGTGTGTACGACTACCGCATCGTCGCCCCCACCGAATGGAATTTCCACCCCGAAGGCGTTGTCGCACAAGGCTTGAAACAATTGACAGCGACAACTCCAACTGATCTGCAACGGCAAGCCGAATTGTTTATCAACGCGGTAGACCCTTGCGTGCAATACGCGTTACACTTAACCGACAGCCGTAACGAGATCAAAAAACATGCATGACAAATCTGTCTGGAACAAATTTGTACTAGCCCTAAAGGGCATGGCAGGGATGGCCATGCATGACAAATACGCCTGGAGCGGATTTGCACTTGCCCGAAGGGTGCATGGCAGGGATAGCCATGCATGAGATGTCCCTCTGCGAAAGCATTTTGCAAGTATTGGAACAGCAGGCGGAAACCCAGCAATACAGCAAAGTCAAAACAGTTTGGCTGGAAATCGGCGCGTTGGCCGGTGTCGAAACAGAGGCATTGCGTTTCAGTTTCGATGTTGTCGTGCAAGGCTCAATAGCCGACCATGCCCAGCTTGAAATTATCGAGGTACCGGGGCAAGCTTGGTGTATGCCGTGTAGCCGCAATGTGGTTGTGCAGCAGTTATACGATCTATGCCCGCACTGCGGTAGCCATCAATTACAGGTCAACAGCGGAGATCAAATGCGAATCAAAGAACTGGAGGTAGAATAATGTGCGGCGTATGCGGCTGCGGCGAGGGCCATTCCCACTCGCATGATCACGATCACGAACATGACCACGAACATTCTCACGACCATGACCACCATCACGAACACGACGCGGCGCATTCTCATGCACCGGGTTTAAGCCAGTTTCGGATGGTGCAAATCGAGCAGGATATTCTGGCCAAGAACAACCGTTACGCCGCTGAAAACCGTGGCTATTTTGGCGAACGCGGCATACTGGCATTGAATCTTGTGTCCAGCCCCGGTTCCGGCAAGACCACGCTGCTGACCGAAACCATCGCCCTGTTGAAAAATGACCTCGACATTGCAGTCATCGAAGGCGACCAGCAAACCGCCCGCGATGCCGAACGCATCCGTGCTACCGGCGTACCGGCCTTGCAAATCAATACCGGCAAAGGCTGTCACCTTGATGCGCACCGGGTCGGTCATGCGCTGGAAACCTTGCAACCGAAAGACCGTAGCTTGTTGTTCATCGAAAACGTCGGCAACCTGGTTTGCCCTTCATCGTTCGATCTGGGCGAAGCGCATAAAGTGGTGATTTTGTCGGTCACCGAAGGCGAGGACAAGCCAATCAAATATCCCGACATGTTCCATGCCGCCGACTTGATGATTTTGAACAAAACCGACCTGCTGCCGTACCTGGATTTCGACACCGAGCAATGCATACACTATGCAAAACAGGTCAATCCGCACATCAAAATATTGCCGCTGTCGGCCAAAACCGGCGAAGGCATGGACAGCTGGCTGCGTTGGCTGAAGGCCGAACTGGAATTGCAGCGGATTGATTATGCGTAGTTTGGCTTAGCTCGATAAAGCCAATTTAAAAGATAACACCACGAAGACACGAAGAGCACGAAGAAAAGCCAAAGTTAAAACTTCGTGTTCTTCGTGTCTTCGTGGTGAATTAATCAATCTTGCATTTCGTTAGTTCCATTGCTAACACTAAAAACTACAACACAACCGGAAAACTATTCATGTGTCTAGCCCTCCCCGCCCAAATCGTCGCCCTTGACCCCGCCAACAATATGGCGACCGCATCGGTCGGCAATGTCAAAGTCGAAGTATCGCTGGCTTTGGTCGATAACGTAGTACTCGGCGATTACGTTCTGGTGCATGTCGGTTATGCACTGAATAAAATCGACGAGGACGAAGCCTTGAAAACCCTGGCCTTATTTGCCGAAGCCGGATTAATGTCAGACGCATGAAATACATCAGCGAATTCAGGCAGCAAGACCTTGCTAGGCAGCTGGCCAAAGCGATTGCGCAAACCGTCGATCCCGCTCGGCATTACCGGCTGATGGAATTTTGCGGTGGCCATACCCATGCCATTTTCCGCTATGGCGTTCAGGATCTGATGCCGGACAATGTCGAATTCATCCACGGCCCCGGCTGCCCGGTCTGCGTATTGCCGACCGGTCGCATCGACAACGCGATCCAACTGGCCGAACGCCCGGACGTGATTCTGTGCACCTATGCCGACTTGATGCGGGTTCCGGCCACCGGCCGCAACAGCTTGCTGAAAGCCAAGGCAGGCGGCTCCGATATTCGGATGATTTATTCGACCCAAGACGCGCTGAAAATCGCCAGGGAAAATCCCGAAAAACAGGTGGTTTTTTTCGCCATTGGTTTTGAAACCACGACGCCGCCGACCGCCGTCGCGATCAAGCAAGCGCAGGCCGAGAGGCTGACTAATTTTTCAGTGTTCTGCAATCACGTGCTAACCCCTGCCGCGATGCAAGCGATACTGGATGCGCCGCAACCGGTCGCCATTGATGCTTTTCTCGGGCCGTCCCACGTCAGCACCGTGATCGGCAGTCGGCCCTATGAAATATTTGCCGAGCGCTACGCCAAGCCGATAGTCATAGCCGGTTTCGAGCCGCTGGACGTAATGCAGTCGGCGTTGATGCTGATCCGCCAACTCAACGAAGGCCGTCACGAGGTCGAAAACGAATACAGCCGCGCCGTCACCCGGCAAGGCAACCAGAAAGCGCAAGCACTGGTGCAGGAGGTGTTCGAGCTGCGCCCGCAATTCGAATGGCGCGGCTTGGGTTTGATTGCCGACAGCGCGTTGAAATTGAAAAATGATTATGCCGATTTCGATGCCGAGCAACGCTTTAATACGCCTGCGATTCAGGCGAGCGACGTCAAAGGCTGCGAATGTCCGGCCATTTTGCGTGGCGCGAAAAAGCCGCAGGATTGCAAGTTGTTGGGCACGGTTTGTACGCCGGAAAATCCGATGGGGTCTTGTATGGTGTCGTCGGAGGGGGCTTGTGCGGCGTATTGGTCGTATGGGCGGGTTAGAGGTTGATGTCGTTACCGGCAGTTTTATTTGAATCGGGTTCTCGCTTTCGGGTGCGAGAACCCGATTCAAATAAAACCGTCGCGTTAGCGACACAAACACAGAGAACAAAGCCAGCACGTAGGATGGGTAGAGCGCGGTAGCGAAACCCATCAATTATAGCGACATACGATGGGTTTCACTGCGTTCTACCCATCCTACAAAACATAAAACCAATATTCCATGCCAACGTCTTATACAACAAAATTAAACCTAAAAACCGGCAAAGTCGACCTAAGCCACGGCGGAGGCGGTCGCGCAATGACCCAACTGATCGATGAATTGTTCATCAAGCATTTCGATAACGACTTGCTCAGGCAACATAACGATCAAGCCCTGTTTACCGTACCCGCTGGACGATTGGTTATCAGCACCGACGGCCATGTGATCTCGCCGCTGTTTTTTCCGGGCGGCGACATCGGTTCGTTGGCGGTGCACGGCACCGTTAATGATGTCGCTATGTCCGGCGCAAAGCCGCTTTATCTGGCGGCGGGCTTTATTCTGGAAGAAGGCTTTCCGCTGGCCGATCTGGAAAAAATCGTCATTAGCATGGCCGCCGCCGCTAAACGCGCCGGTACACCGGTCGTTACCGGCGATACCAAAGTGGTGGAGCGCGGCAAAGGTGACGGTGTGTTCATTACCACCACCGGCGTCGGTATTGTGCCGGAGGGAGTCAATATTTCCGGCGACCGTGCGCAACCGGGTTGTGCGATTTTGCTCAGCGGTTCGATCGGCGATCACGGCGTCGCGATCATGGCCGGGCGGGAAAATCTGCAATTCGACACCACGATTGTTTCCGATTCCGCCGCGCTGAACTCGCTGGTTGCCGACATGGTCGCCGCCGCGCCTGCCGACATCCGTTGCTTGCGTGACCCGACAAGGGGCGGTTTGGCGACCGCGTTGAACGAGTTGGCGCAGCAATCCGGCGTCGGCATGGTCATCGATGAGACGCGTATTCCGATCAAATCTGAAGTCAAAGCCGCCTGCGAAATTCTGGGTTTAGACCCGCTGTATGTCGCCAACGAAGGCAAGCTGGTGTGCATTTGCAACGCCGCTGCCGCAGAATCCCTGCTGACGGTGATGCGGCAACATCCGCTGGGTCGCGATGCCGCGATCATCGGCGAAGTGATTGCCGACGAGCACGGTTTCGTGCAAATGACCACGGCTTTCGGCGGGCGGCGCATCGTCGATTGGCCGGTTGGCGAGCAGCTGCCGCGCATCTGCTGATGTCCGGCAGGGCGATTCGGGTTCGCGGCATTGTGCAGGGCGTTGGCTTCAGGCCGACGATTTGGCGCATCGCCAAGCAACACCGATTGACCGGCGAGGTCTGGAACGACGGCGAAGGCGTGATGATTCATGCCTACGGCAGCGATGAAGATCTTGAGGCGTTCACCCGGCAAATCCCGTTGCAACTGCCGCCTTTAGCCCGGCTCGATAGTCTGGAAGTGCAAGCGCTGTACGAACAGCCGCACTTCGATGAATTTCACATCGTCGCCAGCCGACACAATGGCATAGAGACGCCTATTGCCGCCGATGCCGCGACCTGTGCCGATTGTCTTGCCGAAGTCGCCGATCCCGGCAAGCGCCGTTACCGTTACCCATTTACCAATTGCACCCACTGCGGGCCGCGGTTGTCTATCATCCGTAAAGTGCCTTATGACCGCTACCATACCAGCATGGCGGAATTTTCGATGTGCCCGCAATGCCAGCAGGAATACGACGAGCCTGTTGACCGACGCTTTCATGCCCAAGCTAATTGCTGTCCGGATTGCGGCCCCAAGGTTTGGCTGGAAGATCAGCATGGCCAGGAACTTGACTGCGCCGATCCTCTAACGCAAGCAGCCGAGCTGATCCGGCAAGGCTACATCGTCGCTATTAAAGGCTTGGGCGGATTTCATCTGGCCTGCAATGCGATCGATGCGGATGCGGTAAACCGGTTGCGCGAGCGAAAGCTCCGCTATGCCAAACCTTTTGCGTTAATGGCTGGGGATGTGGAAGCCATCTCCCGCTATGCCATCCTGAATGAGCAAGAAAAGCATGCCCTGTACGACAAAGCTGCGCCGATTGTATTGCTGTCGGCATCAGGCGAAACGCTTGCGCCGGGCATCGCGCCGGACGATGACAAGCTCGGCTTCATGCTGCCTTACACGCCATTGCATACGCTGTTATTGCAAAATCTGGATGTGCCTATCGTGCTGACTTCCGGCAATGTCAGCGACGAACCGCAATGCACGGACAACGACGAGGCGAGGGAAAAGCTGGCAGATATTGCCGATTATCTGCTGCTGCATGACCGAGCCATCGTTAATCGGCTGGACGATTCGGTCATGCGGATGATGGCGGGTAAGATGCGCCTGCTGCGCCGGGCGCGCGGTTACAGCCCGGAAGCGCTGATCTTGCCGCCCGGTTTCGAGCAAGCCGACAACATCCTGGCGATGGGCGCGGAGCTTAAGAACAGTTTCTGTTTGCTGAAAAACGGCCAAGCCATTGTCTCCCAACACATCGGCGATCTGGAAAACGCCGCCGTTCAGCGCGATTACCGCAACGCTATCGACCTGTACAAGAATCTTTACGGCTTCAAGCCTGATCGTATCGCTGTAGACAATCATCCAGGCTATCTATCGACCCAATACGGACGAACGCTGGCTGAAACCGAAGCGGCAGTTTTGGTGACGGTACAGCATCATCATGCCCATCTGGCCGCCTGTCTGGCCGAGCACGGTATTGCGTTGAATGCACCGCCAATATTGGCCGCTATTTTCGATGGTTTGGGCATGGGCGACGACGGAATATTTTGGGGCGGCGAATTTCTGTTGGGCGATTATAAGGGCTACATCCGGCTCGGCCATTTCCAGCCTATCGCTTTGCCCGGCGGTGCACAGGCCATGCGCGAACCGTGGCGCAACACTTATGCGCAGCTGCTGCATTATTTCGACTGGCAAACGCTGCAACAGGACTATGCCGATCTGGACATCATCAAGTTTCTGGTAAGCAAACCGATTCCCATGCTGGCAACGATGATAGCCAGGAATCTCAACTCGCCGCCCAGTACCTCCTGCGGCCGCTGGTTCGACGCTTTCGCCGCCGCGCTCGGCCTGCACAGCGAACAGGTTTGTTACGAAGGCCAAGCCGCGATTGCATTGGAAATCCTAGCAACGCCGCTGTTTGCGGACGAACAGTCTTACCCTCAAGCTTGGTCGGTTGCCCGCAACGGTGACTTGTCGATATTAGGCTGGCAAGGATTATGGGCAGCGGTGTTGACCGATCTGAAGCGCGGCGTCGATAAAGCCCGTATTGCTGCCCGCATCCACCACAGTTTGGTTGATGCGACAGTCCGGTTGTTGATCGAACTTAGCCGCCAAACCCATGTCGACATTATTGCGCTCAGCGGCGGCGTATTTCAAAATCGGCTGCTACTGGAAGGCGTGTCTGAGCAATTGCAGCGGCACGGAAAAACCGTGCTGTCGCCGCAACGCTATCCGATAAACGACGGCGGTTTGGCGCTAGGACAAGCTGTAATTGCAGCTGCACGGGGCATTGAAGATTGTTAATGAACAAGACTTGTAACTACTCTGCGTTCCATTTTTCTAACGGCTGAGTAGTTACTAAGGCTTTTGAGAAATCCGGCACTTATTGACTCACCATCTCGCCCGACTCATTAAAATGAATCTCCCTGACTTCATCATCTTCAGTGATTTGCGCGCGTTTTAAAACACCGTCATCGTAATATTGATACTGGTGTTCGGATTCAACCTCGCCATAAACAATTTTCTGGCACAGCAGCATTCTGTCCTGGGCGTCAAAACAACTGCGGTAATAGGTGTTCCGATTGTTTAAGCTGTCTTCGGTGATTTCGTTGACCAACTTTAACGGGAGTTTGATGCCGCTGTAACTGACAAAGTAGCGAAATCCGGTTTGTTGTTCTTGATTCATAATGGGCAGGGTTTAAGAAAATAGATGGGTAGAAATAATCTCTATTATTTGGTTCAAGTTCAGGTCTTCATTTTCTCCGACAATATTGTGTGCGGAAATGGGATATTTCAGGTCTATGCCGTAACGTCCTGAGTTCTGGCCAAAGGTGTAGATGTAGGCGGAAATATTCGGTTCATTAACCAGGCATAGATCGATAGCCTGGAAGTGCTGCACCTGATTATTCAATGCCAGCGTATTCTCGCCGTAACGATGCACCAGTTCCAATAACAGGAGCTTCAGCGGAATATCTTTGTTGATGGCCCAAACATTCATACCGGCATGAAGGTTTAAACCTTCCTGACTACGACAGGCCGGGCGTAACTCAGTATCAACAGACTTTGCGTTTTGTTGATGATCCACAGCGAAACTAAAAAGCTTAGTATGGCGCTGCCGGCAATCCATAAATCTGCGGACTTGGCATTATCCGCCAACAGCCCGTCAGCTATGCCCGCGCCGGTAAACAGGGCGATTAACGGCACTAGGTATAATAATAGGGATGCTCGCAGCAACAGGTTTTCATCAATGGCGACCATGACTTGATCGCCGGTTTCCAGTTGAATGTCGCTATCAACAGGCACCGACTTTTTCTTGAGAACGCTGCCGATTGCGTTGGTGGTACACGATGCTTTTTGCAGGCAACCGCCGCATGCGGTGTTTTGTCCGCTTTCGACCCAGACTTGATGGTTGTCAATTCTTACCACTACCGCTGATTCTTCTATCATCGCTATAACCGTTCAATTGATAAGCTCGGAGTGCAGGTTCCGTCTGCAAGCACAAGCAAAGCTTGCACTCCTAATAAAATTTTAACCCCAAGCCTCTGTCAGCATTTTCAACCATGTTTCCAGTCTTGCCGGGGTAAGATCTTTCTGGTTTTCCTGGTCTAATGCCAAGCCGACAAAGCGGTTATCGACGACTGCCTTAGAAACTTGAAAGTTATAACCCTCGGTATCCCATGCGCCAATCATGGTTGCGCCGCATTGCTTGAACTGCTCGTACAAATAGATCATCGCATCGACAAATTCTGTAGGATAGCTTTTTTGATTGCCCAGTCCATAAATCGCGACCTTTTTACCGCTGAAATCCTGACCTGCCAGCGTTGGCAAAAACTCCTCCCAACTGGTTGTCGCATTGCCGGTTGATAAGCCGGGTAACTGGCCTTCGCCATAAGTGGGAGTGCCTAAAATCAGAGTGTCATACGCCAGCATATCTTCCACCGTCGCATTGCGAATATTGACCGGTTTGGCGGCACCCAATGCAGTTGCAATATCTTTTGCAATCCGCCGGGTATTGCCGGTATCCGTGCCGAAAAAAACGCCTACTTTAGCCATGATGTCCTCGCTTATTGTTACTTGTCTACAGTTAAGAATTTAAAAAGCCTGCGAGATAAGTACCATTTCATTCGCACCTAAATGTCTGGGTATCTACACATCTCACTACACCGTCATTCCGGCAGGGATTGCCGGGATCCAGAGCACAGGGATGTGTATGTAAAACAGCCAAAAAGTTGGCGTATACTTAAAAGAGCTGTTGGCTGAAAGATTTTATATCCTTCAGGCATTGCCATCCATGGCTTCTGGATCCCGGCAATCCCTGCCGGGATGACGTGCTATTTATATATCTATGCCGTTTTAATGCTGTATTTGCAATAGTCCGCTAGCCCCCTGCTTACCCGTCCATTCATCCGGCGTATACGCTTTAACGCTAACCGCATGAAGCTTGCCGGATGCCAAGGGGCCTTTTAATGTTGCCAGAACCAGCTGTTGTTTTTTTACTATCGGTAAATCGTTAAATTGCGAACTGACCACGGTGATTGTTAGATCGCAGCCTTCGCCATCGACGATCACTTTGGCATCGTCAATGCCCTGCTGCACCAGTTGCACAACTTCAGTGGCACTTAAAGCGTCATTTGCGGATTCCGCTTTTTTCGGCGCGGCGCTTTTTAATAAGGGTACTAAACTACCGTTGTTGGACATTTCTTCAATGATGTCGCAACCGCCAACCAGTTCTGCGTTAACAAACAGCTGGGGATAAGTCGGCCAGTGGGAAATTTTCGGCAATTTTTCCCGGATAAAAGGCGCTTCCAGCACATTCACATAAGCGTATGGGATATGGGTCGCATCAAGTATGCCGACAGCTTTGGCCGAAAACCCGCATTGAGGATTAGTCGGTACGCCTTTCATGTAAATGATGATAGGCTGGGCTGCAAGTTGGGCGCGGATTTTTTCTTCGGTTTTCATAGGGTTCTCGTTTTTTGTTAGTTCTTAAATTCACCACGAAGACACGAAGGACGCGAAGAAAAGCAAAGGTAAAAACTTCGTGTTCTTCGTGTCTTCGTGGTGTTATTTTTGCGCTGGTTCCCAATCTGGAGATTGGGAACCAGCGTAAGATGGGTTTCGCTATCGCTTCTACCCAGCCTGCTGCCTGAGCTTGGTTTCGGCCTTTTTTACCAACCTGATCTCGCCTTCCCCCTTCACCACATCGGCATCGACAATACATTGCTCGACATCATCGACGGATGGAATATCGAACATGGTTTTTCGCAGTATCTGCTCCATAATGCTGCGCAAACCCCGTGCTCCGGTTTCACGTTCTATAGCTTTTTTGGCGATTTCGACCAGAGCATCCTGTTCGAATTTCAACTCCACGCCTTCATAGGCGAACAGTTGCTGATATTGACGAACCAGCGCGTTTTTAGGTTCGGTCAGCACCTGGATCAATGCGTCTACATCCAGCGGTTCCAACGGTGCCAATACCGGAAAACGACCGATAAACTCGGGGATCAAGCCGAACTTGCGCAAATCGCTGGGCTGGGTCGCATTCAGCATGTCTTCCAATGCCGGTTTTTTATCAGGATTGTTCACTTCAGCATGAAAGCCGATAGCGGAATTGCCTGGCGCCAAACGTTTTTCGACATGCTTTTCAAGACCCGGAAACGAACCTCCTGCAATAAACAGGATATTGCGCGTGTCCATCGTGGTCTCGCCATCCTTGTTACGCCCTTTGGCCGGAATCTTAACCTGGGAGCCTTCGACCAATCTTAGCAATGCCTGCTGCACGCCTTCGCCGGACACATCGCGGGTGCCGGTTTGCTGTTCGGGGCTGCGGGCGATTTTGTCGATTTCATCCAGGTAAACGATGCCCCATTCGGCATTGGTCATATTGCCTTCCGCCACATCAAGCAACCTGACCAGAATGTTTTCCACATCATCGCCAACATAACCCGCCTGCGTCAGGGTTGTCGCATCGGCAATAACAAACGGCACGCCGACAACTTTTGCCAGGGTGCTGGCTAACAGTGTCTTCCCGGTGCCGGATGGGCCGATTAACAGAATATTGGATTTGCCTATTTCCACATCCTTATCGAACTCGCCCAAGCCGACATCGCCGCTTTCGTGCTTGAGGCGTTTGTAATGGTTATAAACGGCAACCGACAATATCTCTTTGGCAAGATGCTGGCCGATAATGTATCGGTCAAGATGCTCTTTTATTTTTGCCGGGATAGGCAATGCGCCCTGCATTTCCGATAGCTCTTTTTTACGGCTCCAATTGCTGACGACTTGGTTGGCTAACTGCACGCAAGCACCGCAAATAGTGCCTTCGCTACCGGCAATCAACGGTACCGAAGCGGATTGTTCAATGCCGCAAAAAGAACAATGTTTGATTTCTTTATCGCTCATTACCTGCTCCCCTCCGAATCAGCGTTGGCTAAGCCTGCTACCCAAGCACGCTGACAAGTGCGACGGGCGCGTTCTTCTAAAAGTTTGCGTATTTTCGGTGTGGCTTTTGCCAAAGACAAGGTTTCAGATCTTTGTATGCTCTTGCATAATAAGACATGAAAGCCGATTTCCGATTTGACTACCTCGCTGACTTGACCGGGCTTTAAGTTGAACAGTACAACATCCAATTCGGGATAAAGCGTACCGCGCGGTACTGTGCCTAGAACGCCGCCTTGCAAAGCGGTCGGGCATTCGGAATGCCTTAATGCCAAATCGCCAAATTTGTGCGGTTTTTTGCGCAGTTTATCGGCAAGCTCCTGAGCGCGCGCTAAAGCCGTTTCATGGGTATTTTCAGCATAATCAGGGTTAATGCTGATAAAGATATGACAGGCTTCGCGCCGTTCAGGGAGATTAAATTGATCGGCATGGAGGTGATAGTAAATACCTATATCGACATCGCTGATAGCAGGCGCACGGCTGGCAACCAAATCCAGCACGGTATTGACCTTGCACTGACGATGTAAAGCTGCCAGCAGGCTGTCTTTGTCGAGCTGATTTTTTTCCAGATCTCGGAAAAAAGCCTCCTCGGCAATTGCTTCATGCATTGCTCTCGGCAACTGTTCCATGCGTTGCTCTACCTCCCCCATCCCTGGGGTCGTACCTCCTGCATCCATGCAGTCGTCATCATCATAACGGTTACGAATTTCCTGATAGGCCTGTTGCAGTTCTTGCTCGGTAATGATTACCGCCGCCGCTTCAGGCGTATTCAGCACCCGGCTCTCAATCCTGAACTCATTTAAAGCCTGGGTTCTTGCTTGGCTTAACTCGGTTTCAGTTAATTCATTGGGCGATTTTTTGAATAAGCTTAAAGCCGCCCGTAATAAATTATAAGTTTCCTGCGGAGCAGGTTTGTCGATTACCGTCATATCAAAGCTCCGGTTCCTTGATTAAATCAGGGAATCACTCAGGATTTGCCGGGGCAAGCGCCGACTCAGGCACTTGCAGGACACGGCCCTCGAAAGCGACATGGTATTGAATCTGTTCGCTGTCTCTAAGCACTTTAAAAACCTGGCCTTCCGTGCCTATAGGAAACACCACTTCACCCTGTAGGCTTAGATTAATCGCGCAAACAACC
>JANYKK010000173.1 GCA_025361585.1 Methylobacter sp.
TATAAGTATCGCCTTTAGTGCAAACGTCTCTCTTGGTTGGCGTTTCGCAAGAGGTATCGGTCACTTCGGCTTTCAGCTCACCGGCTTTGTCCGGCACGAAATAGAATCTGAAATTAGGATCGGAGCTAATCGCAATATCGGTTTTCGCGGTTAAAACCGGTTTGCCGTTAATCGACACTTTCACGTCCTTAACAAAATGCGATTTTTTAACAAAGCGTGTCACTTGATCCATCTGCATGCCGGTAATGTTGGGATGGCTGATCATTAGCTGCACTGAAGTGGGTTCGCCGACTTTGACATCGCCCTCCAACCTGAATTTCATTTTGCCCAAGCGTTTCATCGCTTCATCTAAATTGGCGCCGATCGGTGCGGAACAGCCGCCGCTGGCTTTGACGAATTTTTTAGTCATTATCAATTTGCCGTCATTCGTTTGCGCAATCGCACGGATATTGCTGTTGCTGTTAATCCGTATCCGCATCGCAATGTCAGCCTTGCCGCTTTCCGGGGTAAAGTCAAAATCGCCGACGAATGGAAAAGGATTGTTATCGACTAACACCAGAATTTTTTTGATGTAGTGTTCTTTAGTTTGCTTGATTTTGCTGACGATTTTAAACGGCACTAAAGCAGGGTCTTCCGCACGTACAGGCGCTTCCAGTTCAATCACGTTATCGGATTCTTCAATCGCTTGCTGGGCAAAGTATTCAGGTTTCAAAACGTTATTCCAGATCTTTTCATCTTCCGCAGCGATAGCGGCAAACGGTAATAATGCCGTGATGAAGATTGCCGATAAGAGTTTTGAGTATTTCATGGTCTTTTTCCTATTTTGTTTTAGCTTTGCGGGGTGTTAACAATTTTTAATGGCCGGTTAATCTTCCCATTCTAATTCGGCAAAAGCAGTGGTGACGTTTTTGCGGTGATAGTCGTCAAATAAAGCCCAGTTGTTTTTCTCGGAATAGCCGACGGTTTGCACGGCATCTTCCAAATGCTGGCCTTTTTTGATCGCGGCGCGGATTTCGGTTTGCAACAAGGTTAAATAATGCTTTTGCGGCTGCATGCTTTGGGGCCAATCCGTGACCAATTCGCCGTGTCCCGGAATCACATAACGGAAAGACTGTTTTTCCAGTTTGTCGATTTCCGAAAGCCAGCCTTTTAAGCTGCCGTCCAGCGTTGGCACGTGCTCGGTAAACAATAAATCCGACAACCAGATGGTATTGGTTTTTTCGTCATAGACGCTCAAATCGTTATCGGTATGCGCGGCAGGATGGGCTTTCAAAATTAAAGTGCGTCCGCCTAAATCCAGCTTCAAACTGTCTTTAACTTCGATATCGGGGGGAATTAAATCGGCAGCACTCATTTTGACGCCTAATTGGTCTGCGGCCTTACCAAGATAGTATGAGCCGCGTGCCGCCATGGCTCCGGCTAATTTATGATGGCCGACGAATTTAACCCCAGCCGCTTTAAAAGCGCTATTGCCGTTGATATGGTCGGGATGAACATGGGTGTTGATTACATAACAGATCGACTTCTGCGTGGTTTCGGTAACGGCTTGTTTTAGCGTTGAACCCTGCTCCGGATTGCCGCCGCTATCGATGACCGCCACGCATTTTTGCCCGACGATAAAACCAAGATTGGCAATTTCGCCGTGGTTTTTGCTATCCGGGAATTGATGTTTGCCAAAATGCACATACACGCCAGTGGCAATTTCTTTAACCGGCAAAGCGGTGGCGGCTGTGGCTTGTACGGATGCTATGGATAAAGCAAACAGCAATAGAATTCTCATTAGTTTTCCTTTTTTCTGAAAAATCAAACATAGCCTATTTTAATCGCTTTGATGCCTGCTTTGTACTTCGGCGATATAAGCTTCCATTTCCTGCAGGGAATGTAAAAACTGCCATGAGCGCAGCGATTCTTTGACTAACCAGCCATTACCTTCGGGAATGACTTCATAACCATAGCCCTGAAGAATATCGGCGTATTCTTTCAGCTTAATTTGATCGCTGGCGGAAATTTTGAGGCTGGGATGAAACGGAAAAAACCACATTTGATACAGGCTCGTCAGAATCTGGATGCCCATGGACAAGCCCATAAAAGCCCCGGCACCGACGATTACGTAGGCAAACTCGGGAATAATTCGGGCTGGCAGCCAGGATAGAATATCTATGAGCATCGCTAAGAAAGGAATCGCCACGATCACGCGTTTTAAGGTGACATTCATGTCGCATAAAATGAAAATTCTACCGGTAAAAAATAAGATAAATGCGATACCAAACAAATGGATATGAGAAACCCTGACCAGCGCAGGCAGCGATGCTCCTTTGGCAGCGGCGGTAACCTCCATGACGCCTTCATAACTGGTTAAGTTGGGCAAATTGGGATTAGCTTCCGGGTTATGGCAGAACACGCAATCCTGATTTAAGATCGGGGCGACTAATTTTTGATACTGTTCCAACGACTTGCCGGATTCCAGCCAATGCAGGATGACCTGTTTTTCGACCGGCGACCTTAGATTTGCTTCCATAGAGCCGCCGTTTATTGCAGAACCTAAGGTGGTCTGGTCCGGGGTTCCATAATAGGCAATGATAATGTCTTTAGCCGATAGCCCAGGCTCGCCATCACGCATGTGGTGGCTATAATAAGTATGGGCTAACGCGAATAAATAACCTATTCCGATGGTCACTAGAAAAAGGGTATCCAGCATTTTTTCACTGACTGAAATATCTCGAAATCTTCGGTAATGCGTTGCCATAATTCACCTGGTAATAAAAATGTAACTTTAATTTGATAGGCCAGTAACGTAAATAATTACTGACTTATTAGTATTAGCTGTTAATTCAGACCTTAAAAAACGCGCCATTAAAATCATCGAATGAATTTATCATAGCATGGTAGGTTATTAATAACGAAGGTGATAATCTTCGTATATTGTTATTCTTATAGGACATTTATTAACTAAGAGAACATATCTATCGGTGCGTTTTGATAAAGGTGATTTATGACAAAAAAATTGGCTTTGCTTTTTTGGGTTGCGCTTGGGATTTCCGGGCTTGCGGTTGCGGAGACTGCCGATCACGGTCACGCCATGGCAGGCGCTATGAACGGGTCTGCGCCGACGGTAGGCATTCCGGCTGGTCAAAAGGGCATGGATGTGCTGACGCAAACACTGGTGCAACCGCCCTTCGTGCCGGTTCATGAACAATCGGTAGGCAATACCAAGCCGAAGATCGTGCATATCGACATGGCTGTTGAGGAAAAGAAGTTCATAATCGCTCCGGCAAAGGACGGCAAGCCTGCGGTGGAAACCTGGGGCATGTCCTATCGGGCGGACAATCCCGACTATGTTGGAATCAATCCAGGCCCGACCATTGTTGCCCATCAAAACGACGTGATTGAAGTGCATTTGGTCAACCCAACCGGCAATCTGTTTGCGCCTAATATCGACTTTCATGCAGCAACAGGAGCAATGGGCGGCGGAAGCATCTCGCTAGTCGCTCCCGGCGAAGAAGTAACGTTCCGTTTCCTGGCAACCAAAGCGGGCGGGCGCGTTCGTTTATCATTGCGCGCCGGGCGGACTGCACATTCCTTCGCATGTAGTTTCCGGGCAAAGCGGCGTGCTGGTCGTCCTTCCGCGTGACGGGATCAAAGACAACCATGGCAAACGGATCGCTTATGACCTCATGTATGTTGTTAACAAACAGGATGTCTATGTGCCTACCACGGTTGCGGAAAACGTTGCCCAACATGAGGCGGCAATCCAGCCCCTGATGAGGACACTCACCCCAACTTATATAGTGATGAACGGTTCGGTTGGCGCATTGACTGGCGCGAATGCGCTTCGTGCAACAGTCGGGGAGAAAATTCTCTTTATCCATGCACAGGCCAATATGTCGACGGATGGGCATCTTATTGGCGGGCATGCCGATCTTTTTTGGCCGGGCGGATCGTTTGCGAACACACCGCAAGTCGATTTGGAATCCTGGACGGTGTCTGCTGGCGATGCTATCGCGATGTTGTATCAGTTTCGCGAACCCGGCACCTACGCGTTCGTGAATCATAATCTGATCAAAGCAGTGCTTTTTGGCGCGAAGTCTGAAGTCGTCGTCGATGGAAAATGGAATAGCGATCTGATGAGTGTCGTGAATCCTGCCGGTCAAATCAAACGGTAATAGTCTGCAATATCACCAATACCTTAAGTTAAGCTGGTTCACATAAAAAATAGTGTCACTGGAGTGCAAGTTCTGCTTGCGTTATCAGGCGAAGCCTGCACTCCAAATGCCGAGGCCTTCCTTAACTTAACGGTATTGGCAATTAATAACTTAGATTTATTATTTACCACATATAACTTGCGGAACCCCATTTGGAGCGAATAAGTATTTATACCTAATTGCCATTTTTTTATTATGCTATAGTTAATAAACTTTAATTACCCGCATTTATTTTGCGCTGGTTTCAATAACGGATATTAGATTAATTACTCATGATCGAACCCGTCGCTTTAGAAGATTTCTTCATCACTTTTTTTTCATCCGCTTTAATTATATTGGCCGGTGCAAGTTACGCATTGTTGTTTGCCTGGTCTAAAGTCAATCCTAGTTTAAAAATTAAAATTTCTGTTTATGTTTCTTATGCCGTATTGATACTCGCAGTGGTTGAGTTAACACGGGCGGCACAATTTCAAGGTTACTGGCTGATCATTTCCGTGGTGATGGTGATCGGCTATTTTTTTGCACCGATAGGCATCTGGCATTTGTGCGTCAAAACACATGCTGCCCCCGATTTATCTACAACAACAGAGGATAAGCTATGAATGAAACCCCCTTATGGGCTTCTGAATCATTCTGGAAAAAGACCGCAATCTGGGTGACCGCAGTGTCGTTCTTGATTTTAGTGGTGCTGACCATGGATTCATTAAGCAAAACCAGCGCAGGCAGCGAGCGCGTGCCTGCTTATGCCGTAATCAACAAAGAAATCGATTATCGATACAACAAGGAACTACATAAATCCATGCCGGTTATCGGCGAAAACGAGTTTTTATTCGGTAAGGAATACACCGAGGAAGAAGCCCGGCAGTTGGTCGACTTAGGCAAAAAAACCACGCAGGCCAAAAACTGTATGAACTGCCACACCTTGCTAGGCAATGGCGCTTATTACGCACCCGATTTGACTAAGGCTTGGCTGGACAAAGGCTGGATTTCCGAGGAACTGCGCGAAGACATGATGGTGAAATTTTTAATGGATCCTGAAAAAAACGCCCGCACTTTCGGCAGCAATCGAAAGATGCCAAACCTGGGTATTACCGAACAGGAAGCAAAAGGCATTATTGCCTTTCTAAAGTGGATGTCGAGTATTGATACCAATGGCTTTCCCTATAATTTTAAAACCATTGAAGCGGAAGAATGAGCATGAATACAAGTGGATTAAATGAGGGTATGCAATTAGGCAGCGGCAATCTAAGCGATGGCCAGCGACTGGCCGTCAAATATTTTATTGTCGCAGTTATTTTGTTTTTTGCGCAGATTGTGTTTGGCCTGTTGGCTGCGACGCAATTCATATGTCCTGAATTTCTTTACGGAATCCTGGATTTTAGTGTAAATCGCATGTTGCACACTAATGCGATGGTCGTATGGATGTTGTATGGATTTATCGGCTGCGTCTATTGGTTTCTTGAAGATGAGAGCAGCACCGAAATTGTCGGCTTAAAGCTGGGCAATATCGCCTTTTGGGTACTGACTGCGGCTGTCACCGTGGTGGTGCTGGTTTATTTGTTTGTGCAAATAGGCCCCGGTAAGGATTCCAGCATTTGGCTGATTAACGAAGGCCGTGAATATATCGAAGCGCCGCGCTGGGCTGACATCGGCATTGTGGTGGTCATGCTGATCTTTTTTTATAACGTGGTTGCAACCTTCAGCAAAGGCAAATGGTCTGGAGTTGCCGGAGTTTTAACCCTGGATTTGGTGGCGTTGGCCGGTTTATATCTTGCCGGTATGTTTTACATGACCAATATTACTCACGATCAATACTGGTGGTGGTGGGTGATTCATTTATGGGTCGAAGCAACCTGGGAAGTGCTGGTCGGCGTGATTATGGCTTGGTCGCTGATGAAGCTGTTAGGCGTCAGACGTAAAATCGTCCAAACTTGGCTGTATATAGAAGTCGCATTGATGTTCGGTTCCGGTATCTTAGGCTTGGGCCATCATTACTTTTGGATCGGTACGCCGGAATACTGGTTGACTATCGGCGGTTTTTTCTCGGCTCTCGAACCCATTCCACTGGTCGCGATGGTCGTTCATGCGGTTTACGATGCAGGCACCCACGCGTTTAAAAACGGCAATCACCCGGCATTGGCCTGGATTATCGCCCAAGCCTTCGGTAACTTTTTTGGCGCAGGCGTCTGGGGTTTTATGCACACCCTGCCCCAAATCAACATGTTCACTCATGGCACACAGTGGTCGGCTTCGCATGGCCATTTAGCTTTTTTTGGCGCTTACGCGACGATCAATATTGCGTTCTTTTATCTGGCAATACAACACTGGCGCGGCGACATATGGATGGGCGGCGGCAGTCAGAATGCCTGGCGCTGGAAATGGGCATTAGGTTTGCTTAATGTCGGCGTTATCGGCATGACAGTCGCGCTATTGATAGCGGGTTACGAACAGTCCTTTATTGAACGTGCAGTAGAAGGCTCAACCTGGGGCGGTTATTTTACCGCGCAAAATCATCCGTCATTTCAAAGCGCGATGGTGTGGCGCTTATTTTTCGGCGGCGTAACCTTTGCCGGATTTATTTTGTTAGTCTGGGATTTATTAACGATAGGCAAAGGCGAAACCAGAAAAGCGCCGGAGATT
>JANYKK010000180.1 GCA_025361585.1 Methylobacter sp.
GCCGCTTGGCAACTCCAGTGCCCGCCGTAAATGCGACAAAGTGCGGCGCAGATTGCCTCGCGCTGTGACCGGATCGTTGTCGCCCCACAGCAGCTCTGCCAACATTTCCCGATTATGATCCTGTTCCGGCTCCACGGCCAGGTAGGCGAGCAATGCACGCATCTTGTTGTAATAAATTCCGGCAACGGGGAGGCCGTTCAGACGGGCATCGAAGCCACCCAACAACATAAGTTCCAGATATTGATCGGGAGGAAGTGAACGCATGAATAATTAGTGAACGATTAGTGAACGATGCCATTGTATATTAAAAACCTGTGTTTATTAATGATAAAAAATGTCTTTCTTTGACGATATTCTCTGCCGCTTAGGGTAAAACCATCTTACGCGCTTAAGCTTTGTATAAACCAATTGTCTTTATATTTAGGTAATCAAAATGTCTGAATTTAACCGAAAGTTAAACCGTACTTCTTGCCGCATGAATACCAAAACAGGCTTATTGGAGTATTTCTTCGATGCACGCGAAGGTATTTATGGGCCTTTTTTTAGCGAAGAACAAACAGCACAAGCTCTTGAAGAATTCGTTAAATTCAACATTGAATTTAACGATGATGGTGGCCGAAGCTTGAGGAGCAAACGCTTTAATTACGGCAGGTAGAATTAATATTAAAGTTTAATCCGTGGCAATAGCTAGTAAGAAATATAATTGGTAAAGTGAAATGATAACGAAGCAAGATCAAACCGATAACAAAGCATACTACCGGCTATACAGCTATGCGGGGAAAACCCTCAGCCTTCCTGAGTGGTCAAAAGTGACAGGCCGGAGCCGACAAGCTTTACAAGCTAGGTTAAATAAAGGATTACCTTATCATTTAGTTTTTATCTATGACCTGCCCAAGCAAGATGAGGCTAAGCTCTTCAAGGAATGGGGGCAAATTCTTTTACACCATAAAACCAATATCACCGAGCTGGAAAGATTGTATGAGCTTGAAAAAACGATTAACTTTTCCAGCAAGCTTATTAGCCTGAATCGGTCGGAGTGGCTATTATTCCATTTCATAAGCCATACCATTTATTTGCCCCCCGTTTTATCCGAAACATTTAACCTCGGCGGCTTCGGTACGGAAGTCCACAAAATACAAAACTACAATCTGGAAAAGGTAAAGGACATCATAAAGGTACTTGACGTTGAGGATAGGGGCGTAATTACTCACCTTGCCCAGACCTACAGAAGCTTAAACACCAGAGATGTTTTAAAAGCCTATTTTGGCATGTACATCTAATCGTTTTTACGCCACGGTTAATAATGGGGCGGCACTTCCTCGATATTTTCGCCTGCACTTCCCTCAACAGACAGGCTCTTAATGCGCTCGTTGAGCATTTTGCAGGTCGCTTCCAAGCGGTCTATCTGTTGCTGCTGCTGACCGACTATTTTATTCAACGCCTGCAACAAATCTTCCTGATAAGCCGTTTTTATTTCCAATTCGATTATTCGTTCGTCATTCATAAGGCGGCTTAAATGACTTTTGAGAACTGCTGTTGTTTCTGCGCCAGATACTTGTCGAAGACCATGCAGATGTTGCGGATTAATAAGCGGCCCGCGGATAACACTTTGACGCCCTCCTTTGACAAAACCAGCAAGCCATCGGCTTGCATCGGCGCTAATGCCTCCAGTTCCTTGGCAAAATAATCGGCAAAATTGATCGCAAATTGCTGTTCGATTGCGGCAAAGCTCAAATCGAAATGGCAAATCAGTTGGGTAATCACGGCTCGGCGCAGTTTGTCGTCATCATCCAATTCGACGCCTTTAAATACCGGCAGTTTATTTTGACTGATCAGCTGGTCGTACTCGTCCAGCTCTTTGACATTCTGGATATAGGCATCCCCTACCCTGCCGATCGAAGTAATGCCTAATCCCACCAAGTCGCAATCCGAATGCGTGGAATAGCCTTGGAAGTTGCGGTACAACTGCCCCTCGCGCTGCGCGACGGCCAGTTCGTCATCGGGTTTGGCAAAATGATCCATGCCGATATAGACATAACCGGCTTCGGTGAGCCGTTGTCCGACCATCTGCAAAATAGCCAGCTTGACGTCGGGCGTCGGCATATCGGCGTCGTTGATCTGGCGCTGGGTTTTGAAGCGTGCCGGCATGTGCGCATAGTTGAAGATCGAGAAGCGATCCGGCGCTACCGCCAGGATTTTATCCAGCGTCTTGGCAAAAGTCTCCACCGTTTGCAGCGGCAAGCCGTAAATCAAATCGATATTAGTCGAGCGAAAACCCTCGGCGCGGGCGGCGGCTAAAACGCTGAAGGTCTGCTCTTCGCTTTGCAGGCGGTTGACGGCTTTTTGCACGGCCGGATCGAAATCCTGTAGACCTAGACTGACCCGGTTAAAGCCCAGCTCGCGCAGATGCTTCATGGTCTGGTCGTTGGTTTCCCGAGGGTCGACTTCTATCGAATATTCGCCCTTGTCGTCGTCCCTTAACTGGAAATGCTCGCGGGTGACCGCCATCAGGGTTTTCATCTGCTCGTAGCTTAAAAAAGTCGGCGTCCCCCCGCCCCAGTGCAATTGATTGACGACCCGGTTGGAGTCGAACAAATCGCCCTGCATTGCAATTTCCTTGCACAGGTTTGCCAAGTACGGTTCCGCATGTTTGCGGTTTTTGGTGACGATTTTGTTGCAGGCGCAATAAAAACACACGGTGTCGCAAAACGGGATATGAAAATACAACGACAGCGGCCCGCCTGCGGCGTTGGATTTTGCTATGTGCTGGCGATACTCTTTATCGCCGAAACCTTCATGCAGCTCTAACGCAGTCGGGTAAGAGGTATAACGGGGGCCTGCCTTATCGTAACGGTTGATAAGGCCTAAATCGAATTTTATAGATTGATCCATCATTTTATTGATCTGTTGATGACTATCTTGTGAGGGGCTTTATCAGCCAAGGTAATTTGTTCGATAACGCCGATCAAATCGCCGGGCTGTTGCGTCGCTTCGCCGGATTTGGACACGCGCGCCAGCAGTTTGACCTGTGTGAAATTAGATAATTTCATGGTTGGCGTCATCGCCATCGCATCGGTCAAATTGACGGTCAGCGGCAATTCGGAGACTTGTTTACGCACAATAGCCAGCGGCATTTGAGGGCCGGATAAGGCCTGGGCATAAATGAAAACAGTGTCGCCGGGGTTAGCCAATTTTTGCAACTCGGGCGCTAAACTCACCTGAACATCAATACTTGCAACCGGTTGGGAATCGGTGCGCCCAGCTTTAGCTGATTGCGCAGGTTTCTCTTGTGTAGCGCCTTCCGGTATCTCGGTCGCAAGCTTAGCCATCAGGCCTTGTATTTCCAGCTGGGCTTCCGAGTTCGGGGGCAACAGTGCTTCAAGTTTTTTCCATAAAGCCATTGCCGCGACAAACTCGCCTGTTTGCGCTTTTGCCATGCCGCCCAGCCACAGGCCGGTCACATTGTCGGGCTCCATTGCCAAGGCTTTAAATACCAGTTCAGCGGGTTTTCCGGCCAGCTGTTGGTCATTAACAAAGGCCAGCGCATCGGCGTAAAGCAGCATAATTTCAACCTGATCGCCTATTAACTTATAAGCATGTTCAAAGGCCACAACCGCTTTATCATTTTGCTGCAAGTATTTGTAGGATCGACCCAGCATAGTCCAGCCCAGCGCGTCATCCGGCTGTTTTTGCAGGCGCTCGGCCAGACCTTCGACCATCTTGTTCATTTGTTCCAGCTCAGGCGTTACTACCGCAGTCTGTTCAACTTGGCTTAATGACGGGTAGTTGCCCAATGTCCAATAAAGCGAACCAGCTACCAGAGGGATGGCAAAAACAAGTACGGTTACCATCCATCGACCTGATGATTGCGAAGCTTCCGCTCCTGCTAACGCCCCTCGCCTACGTCCTGTAGGCGAAGCTTTTACTTGGCTGTGTATATCGAGATCATCGCTCAAAGCCTGTTCAAGTTCGGCGAGCTGTTCATCATAAAGCTCCTGGGTTAATGCACCTGCTTGCAGCTGTTCTTTGAGCTCAGTCAGTCGCTGCCGGGCAATAGCGATATTG
>JANYKK010000197.1 GCA_025361585.1 Methylobacter sp.
TTGTTGCCAGCTTTGGTCGTTCCTGCCTCAGCTGTGTCCAGCGCCGTGGCGAAGGCAATGTTGCCCATGAAATACTCGCGCCATTGATAACGCGCTCCCACTCCGGTGCCGCTCAGGTTCCAGTCTTTAACTTGTCCTGGCGTGGTGCTTTGCAGGCGGCCGTGTCCATAATCGTAAAAAGCAAACAGATTGACTTTTTGCCCTTCGATGGCGGCCAGGGCGGGCAAGGTGGGTGTGGTGACTTCAAATTTCACAATCTGGCCGCTATCGGCTCCGGTTTCGCGTTGATCGTAGCCGCGCACATCAAAACTGCCGCCTATGCCGAGTTGCTCTCCGGCTATCAGCGGGCTATGGCTTTGCTGACCGGTAAAAGTGGTTTGCAACAACCAATCTTTTATATTGACCGAAAAATTGCTGCCAAAGCGCAACAAATCCCAGTTTTGCTTGGCATTAAGGCGAGCCGCTTGGTAATGGGCCTGGGTGTTGTGTCCGCCAAAGTCGGTGTTGCCTACCCATTGCACGTAGTAACCGGTATGGGTGTTTTGCCAAGGATACTCGCCTTTATACATTACGCTGAACGGTGCGCTACGAACATTGGCGCCCAACTGGATATTTTGAAATTGAATATCGTTGATGAAATAGCGGTTATCAATGCCAATATCCAAGCTGTGCTCGTATTTTTCCCATTTAGGTAAAAACTGCTGATAATGGATGCCGTACATTTCTCCCGATCCGGTTACCGTTAAATCGGTTGCCACCGTGCCGGTATTAACCGAGGAGTTGGCATAATAGGCACTCAACCAGCCTTTGAGCCGGTAGATAGGCAAGCTGTAGCTGCCGCCGTACTGTTTAACGGAATCGGCGTGGTCGGGGGAGGTCGAGTAACTGCCGTTGACGATATGATCCATTCCCCACAAGTTGCTGTATTGCAGTGCGCCGGTCATCCGGTAGTCCCCCGACGTTGGCGTGCCGTAATTGTTGACCGTTAACGACGCCTGATAGGGGCGGCGCTCGGCTACGGCAACCTTGGCATCTAATTTGTCAGGCGTTTTACTGGGTTTAAAAGTGACTTGCACCTGTTTCGAGGGATGTTTATTGGCCACCTTAATCGCTTCGGCCAAATCCTGGGTATTGGGCGACTCAGGCTTTTTAAGCACAGGTAAGCTGTCGATGATATTGTTTTTGGCAAAGTACTGATTACCGGTCACTTCGATTTCGCCCAAGGTAAAGGAAACGACTTGCAGTTTTATATCGCCGGTAGTCAGCGTTTGCGGTGGCACGATAACCCGATAAAACGGATAGCCCTGCTCGCTGATAATCGATTCAAGGGTCTTGCTGATTTCCTGCAGTTCTTTAAGCGAGTAAGATTTGTTTTGCAGCAGTTTAAAATGCTCGTCAATGAACGATTGGGACAGCGGCGACAAGCCTTCAACCGAAAAATGCGTAACGTTGAATTTGAATTCCGGCGGTGCAGCAGCCAGACAAGACGCCGGAGGAATTAGGTATAAGCTGGCCGCAATTAAGGCTGATCTGACTAAACAGACATTAAAGCGAAGAATTTTTTTAGTCATTTTTTGTTGTTTGCGCATGATTTTTACTTAGCCCGCGTAACTGATTTTTCATTGTTATTGCGTAAGAGCGTGGCTCCACAGTGCTCCTACAATTACATTAACAATCGCCATCATTATCATCAGTGCCGGTGGTGCTACCGGTGCCGGTATCATTACCCGATGGGTTTTTATCAGAGTTTGTTGTTTTTTCGCCATCGGAGTTTTTACCTTCCTCTACTGTTTTGGTGTTTTTACCATCGCTAGACTGAATAGTCGTTTTTCCACTGATCGATTTAACATTTGTATCTCCTTTGACTTTAACGGGTTCCTTAGTCACGTCCTTAGGATTGGTATGATCCGTTTTCGGATCGCGTCCCTTGACTCTGGCAAGGTCTTCCGGTGTTGATTCATGCATGTTGCCGTTGCTGTCCAAGGTAAACCCTGCCGGTACCGGGGTTACGTTCCCTTGTCCGTCGGTCGACGTTAATTCTCCTTCCGTGGTAGTAAGGGTGCCGTTTGATTCGGCATCTCCCGCCGAGCCTCTTATGCCGATAGTGGCAACCGGGGTTTTCAGGGCAAAAGCGTCATGGTCGTTTTTGCCGATACTGCCGGTTAGCATGCGCATGCCGCCTGCTGCCAAACGCAATAAAACCTGGTCTTTTTTGTCTTTAATATTGTAGATGTATTTTTTGATTTCCATTTCACTGTCGGCACTCAGGGTGACTTTTTGGCCATCAGGAAATACCACCAGCGCATAACTCTCCTTTTCACTGTATAGGATGTCGGAGTTATATAAGGGCTTGCCTACCGACAAAGGGCGATTTTTTGCATCTTTATCGGCCATTTTTTTTGCGTATACTTCGCCTTTAATGTCAACCACGCGCGCCACTATGCTTTCCTCGGTTCTTTCCTTGTTGTCGGCGGCTTCTTGCGCGCTCTTTGCACAGGCCTCGTCACAAATTTGTACGGCGAACTCTGCTTTTTTAGATTCGGGCTTAACCGTGCCGGTAGGTGTTTTTATTTGGAAGCTTTCAGGATGAGCCTGGGCAATATCACCGGTAGTGGCTTGAACGCCGCCTTCATGTAATACCAATTGCGCCGTTTTGTTGGCTGACTGGCTGTCATAGTGATCGATACTAAAGTTACTGTCCGGGCGTACGGTTACTTTGGCGCCGTCGATAAATTCGATAATCACAAAACTGCGCTCGGTGGTTTGGATATTGTCGCCTTGGTAAATCTCCGTGCCAGTACCGAGGATCCGAGGCGCAGCTCCGGGTAGTTGGGCGGCATTGCTGCCCTTTACAAAGCTGATATGACCGACGACTTGAGGTGCAGCATAAGCGGGCAGGGCGGCCATTAACCCTATCGACAGGCTCAGGACTAATAAACACAACCGTATGCTATACAGTTTAAAAACTTGAGCTAATTGAAGGGGCATGGCGATTCTATAAAAAGGGGATGAATAGATTGTCATTTAGTGCACTGCTTATTGGTTTTTTTGTCTTTTTTGTCCGTGGGGGTTGCAAATCCGCCATTGCTGTCATCGGCTAATGGATTCCATGATTGGGTAGTTCCTAATACCCCGGCGATAGTTGTCTGTGTGTACTTCTGTATAGTTGTCTGTGTGGTACTCCCGCCCGTCCCACCATTAAAATATTGCCAATATAAATCAGCATAAGTTCCGGCAAGAGTGCCACCCGTCAGAGTAATGCCGCCCGCTGTAATAGGTGCATTAATGGTGAGGGTACCGTTATTGCTGGCCGTGAGGTTGACGCTGCCGCAG
>JANYKK010000144.1 GCA_025361585.1 Methylobacter sp.
TTAATAGCATTCTTAACCGCTACCAAATACCGTGTCGTATTAAGCAAGCTGTCATGAGGCACGTATTCCAGATTCGCGGCCCCATTTGTCATCTCTGTCAAATAACGGAAATTACCCCCCAATACCGCTCCTCTATTTACAAGATACCGAGGGCGTATAGTTGCATCATAATTAGGCGCTATATTCCAGTAATAGGGAGTCGTCAGACTAAATCCACCCCGTTGCGTATTGCCGAATGACGGCGAAAGGAAACCGGAAAGCCGTCTATCATCAATCGGAAAAGACATATAAGGCGAATACAGCACGGGGTTGCCTTTAAACTCTAACCAAGTATTTTTAGCGGCGCCTTGCCCAGTGACTTTGTTCATCTTCAACTCAGTCGCATGCGCAACCCAGTCCTGATTGCCGGGACGGCAGCTGGTATAAGCAACCTCTTTATATCGAGACAAAGTGCTGCTCTCCCGGTAAATCGTTTTTGCCCTGCCTCTGAGCGGGGCAGCCGGTGAAATAAACAGGGCATCCCTTAATTTTGCTTGATCGGATGCCAAGTTAAGGGATGCCGACTCACTGTGCAACGCCAACTCCTCATCGTTGTAATAGACACTACCCTGTAAATCCAACGTCTCCGAAACATTGTCATAACTGGCTTTTCTAGAGACCGAATGCTGATCTGCACGGGCCATTTCAACATTACCGACATAACTGTAAATTTCATTATCGAATATTTCCGCATAATCGGAATTAATATCCAGCGGCGTCGAATCTCTCAAATCCTTTTCATGCACAAAATCAGGCTTGCTGCCTTTGGGCCTTGGGCAGTTGAGCCAGGGATCGTATTTCAGTTGCGACTTAAGATTGCTAAAGGTTTGCTCTTCAGCATGGTCAAACGCTGGAATGAGCATGCTTAAGCTAGTGTCATGCGTTTCAATAACCCGCGCCTGCCCTTTAGGATCCGCACCGGCCAATTTACAATTCCAGTTCTTATCGGCCGCCTTGGCATCGCAGGTCCAGCCGGGGCGATTGGTATCATTTTGCAGCACTTTCATTGAATTGGAATCAACCGATGCCTGGGCGATTGGCTTAGATTCAACCTTGGCTTTCTGGGTATCTTTCTTAGTACTAAGCGGAGGCTTGGGTGAGCTGGGTTCTATTTCTGCATTTTCAGCAGGAACAGGCTGGGCTATGACGCGCTCGGGTTTTGACACAGTCGGCTGAGCGGTTTCATCACTGGCTGTCCCTGCCCGTGACCCTTCGGGTGCTTTGTGTGCCGATCCGCTCTCTGCTGATTGGTCAACCGCCTCGACCGGTGCCGACTGCTCGTTCTTAACCGAATTCTCCTGAGCAGAACTGGAGGGTTCAGCATGATCGGGAGCCTTTGCCGCACTGGCTTTATCCGCAGATTTTTTCTCGCCTACGCAAACCCACTCCTTGCTATCCTTGTTCTGCACACAATTCCAGAGCGCCTCATTGGCGACGCTGACCGGCGCATAAATGGAAGGTAAAAAAAGCAGGAATAAACGGCGGCGCATAGAGGGTATAAGTTTAGTAGCGTAATGAATCATAAATCGAATAGAATGCCGGACGCTTATTTTACCCCACTACCACAGCATTATACTAATCTATCCTAAACATCATGATGCATGACGATTTAAGAACAATATCGATGCTTGACTGGCTTGAGAATGATCTATTGCTCACCGTCACCCATTGCGAACCGGCTTCCAGCGATGCCAGCTTCCGGCGTTACTTTAGGATAACGACTTCCAACAAGCAATTCATAGTCATGGACGCCCCGCCAAGCAAAGAAAACACCGAACCCTTCATCAGAATTGCCAAGCTGCTGACCCAATCCCAAGTCAACGTCCCGAGCATTTTCCAACAAAACCTGATTGACGGATTCTTACTGCTGGAGGACTTTGGCAACCAATGTTTTCTGGATCAACTTAATACAGCCACCGCTGACGATTTATATCAAAGCGCTTTCGACAGCTTATTCAAACTGCAAACCCAAACACCGATACAAAACTCTGGATTACCTGGCTATGACGAACCGTTACTGCACCGGGAGTTGGCTATTTTTGACGAATGGTTTTTAGGCCAATTGCTGGACATTCAAATCCCCGCAGCTATTTGGGATACAGTACGCACTCTACTCACGGCATCGGCACTAGAACAACCTGTAACCTGCGTACATCGGGATTATCATTCCCGTAACCTGATGGTTTTAGACAACGACTCACCCGGCGTCATCGATTTCCAGGATGCCGTTATAGGCCCGATCACCTACGATCTGGTGTCATTATTGCGCGATTGCTATATCGCTTGGCCTGAACAACAAGTTGAACAATGGCGATCAAACTATTTTGAGCGACTCCGGCAGGCTGCTCTCATCAATTGCGACCCGGCGCAGTTTAAACGCTGGTTTGACCTGATGGGGCTACAGCGCCACCTTAAGGCCATCGGTATTTTTTCCCGTCTGCACTTAAGAGACGGCAAATCCAACTACCTAGGCGACATCCCGCGCACCTTAAACTATGTAATCACGGTTTGCGCGACTTACCCCGAGCTTGCCGAGTTCAACAATTTCCTGCATGACCATGTACTACCCGCGCTAAGTTCAGCCGAAGCACCTGTACTGATCCCTGTGTTGAGCAAGGCCGAAGCATGAAAGCCATGATTCTAGCGGCAGGGCGCGGCGAAAGAATGCGCCCGTTAACCGATCACACACCCAAGCCCTTACTTTTAGCCGCTGGCAAACCGCTGATCGAACACACCATTAAACAACTGGTCGAGAACGGTTTTAATGATATAGTCATCAACCATGCCCATCTGGGATTGCACATAGAAAACCGGCTCGGTAACGGTAATCAGTTCGGCGCCAACATACGCTATTCGCCCGAAGGCGACCTAGCATTGGAAACGGCGGGCGGCATCATTAATGCTTTGTCTTTATTGGGTGACGAGGTGTTTTTGGTGGTCAATGGCGACATAGCCACCGACTTTGCTTTTGCCGAACTCAAGCACCTGCCGGTAGATCTGGCTCATCTGGTTCTGGTCGACAATCCCGCGCATAATACAAAAGGTGACTTCGGCCTGGATAAGTCCGGTTTGGTTGTTTCAGACAGCGCCGAACAATTCACCTTTAGCGGCATTGGACTGTATCGACCAGAACTGTTCGACAACATAGCCAAAGGCCCCAGCAGACTGGCGCCTTTGTTACGATTAGCCATAGCAAATGGCAGAGTCTCTGGACAAAAAATGAATGGCTTCTGGATGGACATCGGCACACCGGAGCGTCTAAAAGAACTGGACTTTTATTACTCGCAAGCAAAGGAAAGATCATGACTGAGCATGTATACAAAAAAATAGAACTGACCGGCTCATCAACCGTCGGCATACAGGAAGCTATCGAAAATGCCGTCAGTAAAGCTGCGGCAAACACCGATAACATGCGCTGGCTTGAAGTCATCGAAACCCGTGGGCATATAGAAAACGGTAAAGTCGCACACTGGCAGGTCACCATTAAAATCGGCTTTGCGCTGACAGAATAAATGCTTATTCATTCGACAAGCCAATGAACAAACCGATGCCAGATAAAAGCGTCCATACGGTATGGCATCGCGCCACCGTCACCCGGCAACGCCGTGAGAAAAAAAATGCGCATAAATCAGTAGTCATCTGGTTTACCGGCCTGTCCGGCTCCGGTAAATCAACGCTGGCTCATGCCGTAGAAGAACAATTGCATCAACGCGGTTTGAATACGTTTGTCTTGGACGGCGACAATGTCCGTCACGGCTTATGCAGCGACCTGGGCTTTAGCGATCAAGACCGTAAGGAAAACATCCGCCGCATCAGCGAAACAGCCAAGCTGCTGCTTGAAGCCGGAGTCATAACACTGACCGCGTTTATTTCGCCATTCAAAGCGGAACGCTCCATAGCAAGAAGCCTGATGCCGTATGGCGATTTTATTGAAATTCACTGCTTTTGTCCGTTACCCGTTTGCGAACAACGGGATGTCAAAGGACTGTATAAAAAAGCGCGGCTAGGCGAAATCAAAGACTTTACCGGCATTTCCTCGCCTTACGAAGAACCGGAAAATCCGGATTTAAGAATCGACACTAACCTGCTTACGCTCGAACAGAGTGTACAACAAGTCATATCACTGTTACAGGCCAGAAACTTTTTGTCTGCCGCCGAATAAACCATGAATTTCGATGTATTTAATGGCGATGCCGACGGCATTTGCGCACTGATCCAACTACGTCTTGATCAACCGTTGGCAGCTCAGCTCATTACAGGCATTAAACGCGACATACAATTACTGGATAAATTTACCGTAAGTTCAGGCGACCATATCACGGTACTGGATGTTTCCCTACAACAAAACAGCGGGCGCGTGAATGAGTTTTTAAATCGGGGGGCTCACATTTTTTATGTCGACCACCACCAGTCCGGCGACATTCCAGAACACCCCCACCTTAAAGCACTGATTAATACGGACAGCACGATCTGCACCAGCCTGCTGGTCAACCAATACCTGAACTGCAAATACCCTTTATGGGCAATCACTGCGGCTTTTGGCGACAATTTAAACCACAGTGCCGAACAACTGGCCGCCACTCAGAACCTGAACCTAACGCAACTCGAAACCCTGGAAAACTTAGGCATCTACATCAACTATAACAGTTACGGCAGCTGCATAGCCGACCTGCATTTCGCCCCGGACAAACTATTCCTGGAAATGGCGGGGTTCCAATCACCTTTTGACTTCATCAACGGCAACCCTAACATCTTTACGCAACTGCAACACGGCTATCATGAAGACATGGCAAACGCCCAAAGCATTAACCCTGAATACCAAAGCGCTGCAGTCGCGGTATATATCTTACCCGACTCAATTTGGGCAAGGCGGGTTAACGGCGTATTCGGAAACTTTCTAGCTAACCTTTATCCCAACAGAGCCCATGCTGTGATCACCCATAATCAGGGCAACGATTATCAAGTGAGCATCAGAGCACCGCTTGCCAATAAAACCGGCGCTGACGAATTATGTTCAGCCTTTCCAACCGGCGGCGGACGAAAGGCTGCGGCAGGCATCAATCATTTGCCTGGCGATCAGCTGGCTATTTTCATTGAAAAGTTTGAGGCTTTTTATTCGCGAGTAGCTGGTACAATGTAAGCAAACAGCTTACGTTTTAAATTAAAAACGAAACTCCTCAGCCATCAAATACAACGGAACACAGATAGATTAAGAAAAATCTTATTTCATCTTAATTATCAGCGTCATCTGCGTTCTATTTTTCTGACTGCCGCTGACACTTAAATACAATATTAATAAACCGCCGGAACCAACACGCATGAATTCATTGTCCAATTTATCCCACCCTATCGCATCCGACCCAAAGCGCCTGGAAGAATTACAACACATTAATCTACAATTGGCCGCACTAGGCCAACCTACTTGCGAAGTAGAAAACGACCCGCAATACCTTAAAATTGCGGGCGGTTTGTTAAAAAATTACTCCCAACAACGCCGCCTGCTCGCACTGACCCAATACCGTTGCCCGGCCGATCAACGCATCCAGGATTTTCTTAACAATTACCTGGCCGAAAACGGAATAGATGGCGCCGTCAGTCTGCCGGGAGAAACCTTTGTGCTGGAACAAAAAGGACTGGCAAGGGAATTGTCCCTGCCCTTTCAGCATAACGAATTCCATTCGGCTTATGTCGACTCCTACCGCATCCAGCAAGGCGTATTACACAACCCGAAAAATGACCGACGCACTACCAAAGGCGTATTCCATATTGCCGCCGGAGGACTGCCGGTTCCGGCCGATAAAAACGAGGTGCCGGTTCAAGCTTATGCGGCGCTGCTCCGTGCCGCGCTGACGCCTCCCGACGATCTGTTGTCCCTGCCCTTTACCAGCGCCCAAGCAAACAGCGCAAAACTCTGGGTATCATCATTGATGCGGCCGATCGTATGTCCGGAAGTTTCCGCCTCGATGCCAGTCAAAACCATGGAAGTGCGGTTTTTTGCGCCCGGGGGCCTCGTCGCCAACCTGGATTTTGTCGAATCCATTTTCGGCAACGCGGGCGATCCGTTCCTACCCGAGAACGATGCCGCGTTGGATATTGAGCATTGGACCGGGCACACCGGCTGCATCATTCTCGCTTCGCACCTGGTTCATTGCAGGAAAAAGGATCTCGGCCTGCCGCATTTTGACGACGCCACCGAACGTCAGCGTAAAGACGGCATGTGCTGGCAACAGGAAGATGAACTCTACAATAACGGCCAACCCTTTAAACTGGTGTGCCGCAACATGCAGGGCGTGATTGTCACCATCATTGCCGATAATTATTTCGGCTACAGCAAAAAAGAAATCAAGTCCCATATCAGCTACTCGGCCAACCTATACGGCGGCGCTGAAGAAGAGCATTCAGGCGGCGCGCTGGCCTTCCCGAGAGTTATCCTCGGCGAAATCTTTTTGCCGCATACCTCCTATATCGGCGAGCATTATTCTTTCGACAAAGTCTGTCGGCAGCTGTCGCCGGTCATCGAGCCTAAAGACGAAGGCTATGCGGTCGACAAGAACTTTCCCGACATCATTTATATCCCGAGTTCGGCAAAATTCAACATTCAGCAACAGCAGATCACTTGGACACACAACCGTCAAACGCAAACGCTTAAATTACTGTTCGGTTATACCTATGTCTATCCCAACGGTTTTAAAATCCATATGGAGCGCCACCCGCATGCACCTAGCTGGCGCTTGATCGGCACCCATCAGGAAGGTACTTTCTGCCACAAGCCAAGCACGGTATCCGGCGGCGGCAAATCGGAGATTTCCAAATCGATTGCGGGAGCGGTTATTTCCGGCCCTGTTTTTGTCGATGATTTCGACAAGGACATGGATATTGTCACCCAAATCTTTGACCATGATTACTCCACCCGGTTTCGCGATCCGGCCCTGCATAATATCGACCATCGTCCCCTACTCAGCAATGAACGCACCTTGGGCTCGGTGATCAAACTGCTGACGCCGTCTGAAACCGAATTTTCGGACGCCCACAACCAATGGCTGGCAACCATGCCCCAGCATATCCTGGCTGTGGCGCTGATGATCAAACGTTTTTACAAGGAAGAATGGGGAGCAAACTGGAGAAAATATTTCTCCGTCGATATGGTCAACAGCCACCCCGGCAACGAACTGAAATTCCAGGGCCGCAAACTGATCGCCAGTTACCTGCGCGTAGGTTTCGATGAAAAAGGGGCGTGGCGGGTATTCAAACTGCGCCAGGATTTTATAGCCTCGGCCAAAATCCAACTGGAAGATGATATTTCCGCGTCTACCGTGGTACCTGTACATTACCTGACCGGGCTTAATCCCGATTATAAAAACCCCAGCGTCAAACTAGTCGACAACTGCGAACAAAGCTTTTTTCAGCGTCCCGACGATGCAGTGCACCGCGGCACCGACTTGCAAACCGAGTCGGATTTTTCGCGCACCGACAATTTTATCTCCAACTTCCAACCGCTGACCGCAGAAGACGCCCGCGAGTTCCTCGAAGACGTCATGCACTTCGACGAATTCAGCGAACCGATGCGCAACGTCATCCGCCAAGCGGTCAACGGCAAGGACGGTGAATACTTCGTATCGTCGGCGCATCCCCGGCTGGTTGACGGCAAGCCCAGCCAAAACGTCCGTTACCTGCAACTGCGCCCCGACATAGCCAATCCCAAAATGCGC
>JANYKK010000235.1 GCA_025361585.1 Methylobacter sp.
GGCTCGATTGCTGGTTATCGCTTCTTGCGCTCCGCCTAACACTTTCTCGTAGATATTGATTTCAATATCCGGCAGAACCTCGTAAAATTTGGCTATTAGCGGGTAGATGAAATCAAAACTCAAAATCGAATCTATCGCAATATTGAAAACGGGCTCCCAACCGCTATGGGTTTTTTTGGTGGCTATCGCCAAACGCTGTGTTGCATCCAGGATTTCACGGCCTTGTTCAAGCAACACTCTTCCGGCCTGCGTTAATACGGCTTTCCTGCCTTCCTTGCGAAACAAAACCACATCCAGATCCTGTTCCAGTTTCTGTACGGTATAAGAGATTGCCGAAGGAACCCGATACAATTCATTAGCCGCGGCGGCAAAACTGCCTTTCCGGTCAATTGCATCCAGTACTTCCAGCGCGTCGAGGGTGATGGGGTATTTCATGTTTTCCGTTTGCGATTATTGTTCAAATAATTTGAATCTATTAAGCAAAATCTATCGCTTTTTATTATTTTAGGCAACCTTATAATGAACTCGAAGTTTCAAATTGTTTAACATTTAAGAGGTTATTATGAAAAATCTAATCAATAAAACACTCGTTTCTAATGCAGGTTTGGAAGCCGTCATACTGCGCGTTCCTATCGGCTTGATCCTGGCGGCGCATGGCAGCCAAAAATTATTCGCATGGTTCGGCGGTTACGGACTGGACGGAACCGGCCAATGGATGGCATCGGTGGGTTTAAATCCAGGGTTTGCGATGGCGTTATTGGCGGGCAGCGCTGAATTTTTTGGCGGTGTTGCGTTAATTCTGGGTTTGTTGACGCGTCCTGCAGCGATGATTAATGCGGTTACGATGCTGGTTGCACTGTTTGGGGTGCATTGGGGGCACGGCTTTTTTCTGGATACGCATGGCATTGAATATGCGCTGGCGTTATTATCGGCAAGCACGGCGCTGATATTTATCGGTGGCGGACAGTACTCGCTGGACGCTCTGATCGAGACAAAACTACTGGAGGCGAAAGATGAATAAGCAAACACGACAACTCGCGGCTGTTATCACAGGGCAAAATACCTCGGACGGTGCCGGTGTTAAACTGAAACGTATCGTCAGTCAGCAGCAAAAAAACGCTTTTGACCCTTTTATCTTACTGGATGAATTTGGCTCCGATGAGCCGACGGATTATGTCGGCGGTTTCCCCGATCATCCGCATCGCGGTTTTGAAACCGTAACTTATATGTTGGCAGGCGCAATGCTGCACCGCGATCATCTGGGCCATGAAGGGCATCTGCGGGCTGGTGATGTGCAATGGATGACGACCGCGCACGGCATTATCCATTCGGAAATGCCGGAACAGGAAAATGGCTTACTGCACGGCTTTCAGCTATGGGTTAACCTGCCCGTCAAAGAAAAAATGAAACCGCCGCATTACCAGGAGTTTGCCGCCGCAAAAATCCCTAGCGTTGTATTGGCGGACGGCGGCTACCTTAAGGTCATCGCCGGTGAATATTCGAACGAAACCGGGAAAATATCCGGCCCGGTAACAGGCGTATCGACACAGCCGTTGTATTTCGATGTATTGTTAAGGCCACAGCAACAGCTGGAGATACCGATAGACGCAGAACATACCGTCTTGGTCTACGTGTACAAAGGCGAGTTGGTTATCGGCGCGTCGGATAAGGTTTTAAAAGCAGGGCAATTGGGGCAGTTACAAAACGGCGATAACCTACAGCTGGCAACACACGGCCAGTCGGCGCAATTTCTGGTGTTGGCCGCATTGCCGTTAAACGAGCCAGTTGTGCAGTCCGGCCCGTTTGTGATGAACAGCGTCGAAGAAATTGAACAGGCGTTTCGCGATTACCGCGACGGCGTATTAACACTGTAAAGCAGTTTTTATTTAACCGGACAAAGGATATGGTCGATATATGGATCGAGTAAAATTTTTCCGTTCGCCCTGAGCTTGTCGAAGGGTGGGCGGAAAAATTTCGGCCTACCGCATCAAGCCGATCATGCTTCGACAAGCTCAGCACGAACGGCTTGACGACCGAAAATAGTGATTTTGGGAAGTTATTATTGACCAAACCCTAAGGAGATAACCATGCAGCAAAAACCGGCAACAACCCGTGTAAAAATCCACGATATTATCCAGGCACGTTGGAGTCCCAGGGCTTTTGCCCCGGACAAGCCGGTGAGTCATGACGATTTGCTGGCGCTGCTGGAAGCCGCGCATTGGGCGCCGTCTTGCTTTAACGACCAGCCTTGGCGGTTTGTGGTGTGCGATAAAGCCACGGATGAAACCGGCTGGCAACATGCGTTTTCAATCCTGGCTGAAAAGAACCGGCGATGGGCCAAGAACGCCCCGGTGTTGATACTTGCTGTGGCAATGGAAAATTTCAATCATAACGGCCAGCCTAACCGCTGGGCGATGTATGACACCGGAGCGGCTAGCGTCAGCCTGTGTTTGCAGGCTACAGCGATGGGAATGTGCGTGCACCAAATGGGCGGCTTTGATGCCGAAAAAGCCCGCGAGGTTTTTAAGCTTCCGGGCGATTGCAGGCCGATGGCAATGATGGCCGTCGGCTATCAAGCGGAGGCGGATATGCTTGATGACGATTTTAAGGAAACCGAATTAGCCGCTCGTTCCAGGGCCGCACTGAATGAACGCTTTTATGCGGGGCAATGGGGCAGGGGAGTTGAATGA
>JANYKK010000262.1 GCA_025361585.1 Methylobacter sp.
GATGACGGCAGGATTTGGTTCAGGACTCGGGACCACTGGGTCACGCCTGCGGTACTTACGAAAACGGTATCGTGCGCTTGCAAGTGGAACTGATCCGCTAGAATCAGCGCGTCAGGCGATTTCGCATCCAACTGGAAAATTTCCGGCTTTAGCTCCCCTGTCTTTAGCTCTCCTGTCCGAATCACATAAACCTCTTCCGCCCGCGAAGTATTGAAATCAACCCCATAGGCTTTCGCTAGCGCCTGTGCAAGCGTCAATTTGCCCTTGTTGATTTGCAGCGCCTGCTGCTTGCCGACTTCGCCCATTACGAACACCTCGTTGTCCTTACGGTCGGAGACATTCAGCACGTCGCCGTCCTTAAGCAGCAGGTTTTGCTCAGCGCCGCCCTTTTCATATAACCTCATAACATCGATCTTATAGAGCTTGCCATCGCGGGCCAGAGTCACGTTGCTGGTATCGGCATCCTCGGTCACGCCGCCGGCGCGGCTGATGGCTTCGGTAATAGTCAATGGCGTCTCGGTCATCGCCTGGATCCCCGGCGTTTTGACCTGACCGACCACGGCTGCCCGATGACTCTGGAAAGACAGCACCCGGACATCAAGTTTGACTTTCTTGAAGTATTTGGAAAGCCCTTGGCTCAATAACTCCCGGACCTCGTTGGCGGTTTTCCCTTGCACCTGAATGTTGCCCACGTAGGGGTAATAAAGCATGCCGTCATCTTGAACCATCTTGCCCGCCAACTCGGGGTCGATTTTCTCGCCGCCCGGATCGTTCAGTTCTGGATGTTCCCACACCGTGATTTGCAGCCTGTCATGCGATCCGATCTTATATGCAGTCATCGGGACAACCTGAGACGGGAGCTCATTGATCTCCCGCCGTTTCGAATTTTCCCGGTCGATAATCAGGTCTGCGGTAATCTGAGAAATCTTCGCCTTTTCCTTGATTAACTTGCCGTCTACCATCATCGGAACCTCTATATTCGATACCGGGGTGTTGTTCTCCATCTCCATGCCGGGCGTTAAAGAGCAGGCTTGCAGCAGCAAGGCCGGTATCAGGGGCATTGTTCTAAACTGGAGTCTAAACATGGCGTATTCCTTAATAAGCATTTTTATTGACAAAACCGGTTAGCACCGTGCGCAATGCAATTTCCAGATCGAACCATACCGACCAATGCTGGATGTAATACAAATCGTGTTCGATGCGCCGGTTCAAATCGGTATCCCCGCGCCAGCCGTTCACTTGCGCCCAGCCGGTGATGCCAGCCTTGACCATGTGCTTTTTCATGTAATTCGGCACCTGATCCTTGAACACTTCGACGAAATCCGGACGCTCAGGTCGTGGCCCGACCAGGGACATATCGCCCTTAAGCACATTGATCAGTTGCGGCAATTCGTCCAAACTGGTTTTCCGCAAAAAAGCTCCGAATCGTGTCGCCCGTTGTTCGCCGGGTTTTGCCCACACCGCGCCGGTTTTAGCTTCGGCGTCCACCGGCATCGAGCGGAACTTCATCATCGTGAACGAACGGTTGTTCCAGCCAACCCGTTCTTGCCGATAAAACACCGGGCCTTTTGAACTCATCTTGACGCCGATAGCGATCAATATCAGTAACGGGCTGATCAGTATCAACAGGATCAGCGCAAACAATCTATCCATGACCTCCTTGATATAGCGATTGACGCCATGCAACGGAGAGACCGAGAAGTCCAAGGTCGGGATGCCTGCCACCGTGTTCAGGCTGAGGAATTTACTCTGCTTGAAATCAAAACAGTCAATAACCAGCCGGATACTGACCGGCAGATGCCGCAGTTGATACTGTGCGCGTTCGACCAGCGAGTCGCCGGGAAACGCAATCCATACTTCGTCAATGGCTTCCTGGGTGACGATGGCAGAAAGGTCTTCCAAATCCCCGAGTCGCGGCAGCGAAGCATCGCCCACCGTGCGCTTATTTAAGGATCGGTCATCGACATACCCCACGACTTGCAAACCGGCCCAAGATGAATGACTCAACTGTCTGCTAACCGCAACGGCCATCTGGTTCAATCCGACCAGGACGATACGTCCCTGAGACCAGCCACGGGAATGCAGCCATTTCAACACATGAGAAAGCAGGCTACGGGCGGTCAGGACAAACAGCAAGCCCAGCACCCACCAGGTGACAATCCAGCGATAACTGGAGCCGAACCAGAAATGCAAACGCACCAACGCAACAATGGAAATGACCGACACGATCGCGGATACCCAAGCCCTGACGACACGCGAGACCTCGCCGCGCATGGTGTCATTCGACCAGGGACGGTAAACCTGGCCGATTTCGAAAAAGATGATGGCCGCCAAAATACCCAGAGAGAC
>JANYKK010000271.1 GCA_025361585.1 Methylobacter sp.
AGATCGTCGGCGTGTCCTTTGCGGTGACGCCGGGCAAAGCCGCCTACGTGCCGTTAGCACATGACTATCCCGGCGTGCCGGATCAACTGGATCGGTCTGCAATACTGGAAAAACTGCGGCCCCTGCTGGAAAATCCGCACAAAGCCAAACTCGGACAAAACCTGAAATACGACATGCATGTGCTGGCAAACCACGCCATCACACTGCGCGGCATTGCTCACGACACCATGCTCGAATCCTATGTGTTAAACAGCACCGCGACCAAACACAATATGGACGATCTGGCCAAGGAATATCTGGGCGTTGAAACCATCCATTATGAGGATGTGGCCGGGAAAGGCGCCAAACAAATAGGCTTCCAGGAGGTACCGATAGAACAGGCCGCGCCTTATGCCGCAGAGGATGCCGACATCACCCTGCAACTGCATCAAGTGCTGTCCGCCAAACTGGCGCAGCATCCCCGATTGCTTCAGTTATATACAGAAATGGAAGTTCCGCTGATTAGCGTGCTGGCCCGCATTGAGAGCAACGGCGTGTTAATCGATGCCGCGATGCTAGCGCAGCAAAGTCTTGAGCTTTCCAGCCAGATTATCTCGCTGGAACAACACGCTCACGATTTGGCAGGGCAAACCTTCAACCTGGGTTCGCCCAAACAAATTCAGGATATATTGTACGACCAGCAAAAACTGCCGGTGCTCAAGAAGACACCCAAAGGCCAGCCGTCAACGGAAGAATCGGTGCTACAGGAATTGGCTCTCGATTATCCCTTGCCCAAGCTGATTCTGGAGTACCGTAGTTTAAGCAAGCTCAAATCAACCTATACCGACAAGCTGCCGCAACAGGTTGACGGAAAAACCGGGCGAATTCATACCTCATACCATCAGGCGGTGGCTGCAACGGGAAGGTTGTCTTCCTCAGACCCCAACTTGCAAAACATTCCGATACGTAGCGAGGAAGGCCGAAAAATCCGGCAGGCGTTTATAGCCCCTAAAGGCAAAAAAATAGTCGCGGCCGATTACTCGCAAATAGAATTGCGCATCATGGCGCATTTGTCGGCCGATGCAGGCTTGGTAAAAGCCTTTAGCGAAGGGCTGGATGTGCACCGGGCTACAGCGGCCGAGGTTTTTGGCGTTACTCCCGATCAGGTCACTAACGATTTGCGCCGCTCGGCCAAAGCCATTAATTTCGGACTGATTTACGGTATGTCGTCATTTGGCCTCGCCCAGCAACTGGGGCTGTCGCGCAGTCAGGCGCAATCGTATATCGATTTATATTTTGCCCGTTATCCGGGGGTCAAAAACTATATGGATAGCACCAGGGAACTGGCCCGCGAACAAGGCTATGTTGAAACCCTGTTTGGCAGGCGGCTGTACTTGCCGGAGATCAACTCCCGCAATGCGGCGCGTCGCCAATACGCCGAACGCACGGCTATCAATGCGCCGATGCAGGGTACTGCGGCCGACATTATTAAATGCGCGATGATTGCCGCCGACCAGTGGCTATTTAAAGAGACCCCGGATGCCAAAATGATCATGCAGGTGCATGACGAATTGGTGTTTGAAATTGCCGAAGATCAGGTAAGCGACTGCACGGCGAATATCAGAACCCTGATGTGTGCGGCCGCCGCTCTTGATGTGCCGCTGATTGTAGATATAGGCATAGGCAATAATTGGGACGAAGCTCATTAGCGGTGAATTATTATTTCTCAGTATTATGCCGGTGTTGTATTATGATGGCCGCATTGCTTTTATCTACATAGCTAACAGCTTTTTTCACTGCTATGTTCTTTATAGTTATTATTGTTCAACCACACAATGCCGAATTCAAAAAACGAAAAACTGATTGTTCTCGTTGAAAAAATGCCCGCTTTTCCAAGAAGCGTCCAGCAAGTCGTTCAGTTAACGTCAGACATTAATGCTTCGGCAAAAGATATAGTCCGGGTTATTGAATGCGACCCGGTCATGACCGTTAAAATTCTTAAGGCCATTAATTCATCTTTCTACGGCCTGCCTCAAAAAATTACTTCGGTACAACGGGCGGTCGTGCATATTGGCCTTAACACCATAAAAAATATGGCCTTAGGCGTCGCAGCCATGGGCATGCTAAATGCCAATAACAAGGCCAATTTCAATACCTCAGAATTTCTGCTGCATTCTTTGACCACCGCAGCCATCAGCAAAATGCTTGCTGAACGCATAAGCTTGTCTTCAGTAGAATGCAGCGATTGTTTTGTCGCCGGGTTATTGCATGATTTTGGGAAAGTGGTGTTTGCCGAATTTATGCCCGATGAATTTAGACTTGCGCTAGAAAAAAGCAAAGAACAACAACTGTCCCTGCATCAGACCGAACACGAATTTATCGGTCTTAGTCATACAGAGGCAGGCAAAATGCTGGCCGAAAAATGGCAGCTGTCCGAGACCTTAATTGACGCCATTGCTCATCATCATGATCTCGACCATAGCCAGAATGTTTTGCGGGACTGCGTTTTTGCCGCAAACCAAATCAGTAAGTACATGCAATTCGGTGATAGCGGCAATCCCCTGATAGAAGATTTCCCCGAATCCATTATTGCCCGCTTTGGCCTGAACCTCCCTGCCATGTGCGAGGCTTTAGGTAATTTTGATTACGTCAAAACAGAAGCTCAATCTTTTATTAACCTATAGCAGGGACAGCCATGAAATTTAAATTCTGGGGTGTTAGAGGATCCATAGCAACGCCGGGAGCCAATACGCTTAAATACGGCGGCAATACCACCTGCATAGAAATCAGAACTAATGACAATGACGTGATCATTCTGGATGCAGGCACCGGCATCCACGCGCTTGCACAGAGTCTGCTGAAAGAAATGCCCATTCAGGCGCATATTTTCATTACCCATACTCATTGGGATCATATCCAGGGCTTACCCTTCTTTATCCCCATTTTTATTCCGAACAATCAGATTAAAATCTACGGCGGAATTGACCCGGTCACCAACGAGACTATCAATCGCGCACTTTCCGTACAGTTGCAATACAGTTTTTTTCCGATACGGGAAGCGCAACTGAACGCCCGGATTGAGTACGTCACCGTCAAACCGGGGGTGCCGGTCAAGGTAGGCAGCGCCACCATCACCCCTATTGTGCTCAGTCATCCGGTGTTAAATTTCGGCTATCGTATCGATTGCGACGGGCAATCCATTTTCTTTACCGGCGATTACGAACCGCAACTTAACATCTATGACCCGGAAGATGATGAATATGAAGAATTCCAATCCTTTGTCGATGCCAAATGGGACGAAGTGGTACTGGCGATGAAAGATGTCGATGCGTTGATAGTCGACTCATCTTATACCAATGAGGAATATGTCTCCAAACAAGGCTGGGGGCATGGCACTTATGACTCGGGAATAAAGTTGGCTACTGCCGCAAACGCAAAAAAACTATTTTTTACCCACCATGAACCCACCCGTAGCGATGCAAGTCTTGAGGC
>JANYKK010000335.1 GCA_025361585.1 Methylobacter sp.
AATCATCCGTTATTTTATGACCATACCTGAGGCTTCGCAGTTGGTTATACAAGCGGGAGCCATGGGCCAAGGCGGCGACGTGTTTGTACTGGACATGGGCGAACCTATTCGCATTGTTGATTTAGCCAAGCGCATGATCCACTTGAGTGGTTTAGAAATCAAAGACGAATCGCATCCCGATGGCGATATAGAAATCAGTTTTACCGGTTTAAGGCCTGGAGAAAAACTGTATGAAGAACTTTTGATTGGCGATAATGTTTCAAAAACCGGGCATGCCAGAATTATGCGCGCTCAGGAACATGTTATTCCCTGGATCGAACTAGAGAAAATGTTGGCGGCATTAGAGCAGGCAGCAGAAGATGATGCTTTTGAACAGGTTAGGGATATTTTGACTGAGGCGGTTGCCGGTTTTGTGCCGCAGTGTGAAATTGAAGACGTATTGTGGAAAGAAGACCGGCGGCAGGTTAATGGATAAGTTAACCAGCATGACCGTTTTCGTGCGTGTGGCAAAAGCCGGCAGCTTTGCGGGCGGCGCACGCGACCTGGATATTTCCAGAGCCATGGCAACCAAGCATATTATGCATCTTGAGAGCGTGCTGGGAACGCGATTGTTCAACCGCACCACGCGCAGCTTAAGCCTGACCGACGTGGGCGCGTCCTACCTGGAACGCTGCCAGCAGGTGCTGCTTGAAGTCGAAGAGATGGAAGCAGCGGTAACGCATTTACAAACCGAACCCCGAGGGATTTTACGAATCAGCGCGCCGCCGGTTATCGGTGCGACCCATATTGCTCACGCAGTGTCTGCATTTTTGAAATTGCATCCCGATTTAACTGTCGAGATGATTTTACAGAGCAGTCCCGGCGATTTAATCGACGAGGGGATTGATCTTGCTATTTCCTTGGGCTCGCTGGATGATACCAGTATGTTTGCGCGAAAATTAGCCAGTTCGTCGCTGGTTGTTTGCGGATCGCCGGACTATTTTGAGCAATACGGCATACCCCAGACGCCGGAAGATCTGGAAAATCACAGCTGCCTGGTTAATTGGGCTATCGCGCCGAGAAATAAGTGGCTGTTCAAAGGCGAAGCTGGCTATACAGGAATAACGGTTTCCGGGCGAATGCAAGCCAATGTGGCCGATCCGATACGCATCGCCGCCGTTAATGGATTGGGGTTGGTGATGCTGCCGACTTACATTGTGGGCAGGGATATTGAAAAGGGTAAACTAAAAGTCGTGCTGGAAAATTATACCTCCCCGCCTTTGGATGTCCATGCCGTCTATCCGCATCGAAAATACTTGTCAGCCAAGGTCAGGGGGTTTATGGATTTTTTGCAGGAATGGCTGGAACATCGGGTTAGCCTGCCAGGAACCGAATAAACTAGAGCACTGATTGACCGTATATTTCTGGCGGTCACCGTCCAGTTTTTTGTCTGGGATGATCGATTCTGCCTGAGCTTGAGCAATCCCCAACATAGATCCAATATCAATGTCCGCCAAGAAAAGACGCCCATTATACGTACACATTGATACCAGCAACCCTGGTTCGATTTCTTGACCGTGGCCTTGAGGATGCGATAATAGTCGGTTATAAATCAGATGGATTGCTGTTTTATCGGACTTTTATGAGATAATACATAAGTTGATAGGGCAATGCATGATGCGGTTAAAGACGCACATAGAGATTACACGATGATAGAAAATTTAGATCCACAACAAGCCTGGGAATTGTTACAAAACAATTCCGATGCAGTATTGGTGGATGTAAGAACAAAAGTTGAACATTCCTTTGTAGGACACCCCCCAGGCGCAATATCGATTCCCTGGAAGGAAGCGCCTGACTGGCAAGTTAATCCACAGTTTGTTGCCGACGTTAAAAAGCTGATAGCTGACCGCAATGCGCCAGTCTTATTACTATGCCGTAGCGGCCAACGCTCGTTAGATGCAGCAAAAGCGTTAGAAGAAGCCGGTTATCAGTTGTTGATTAATATTGTTGACGGTTTTGAAGGTGCTTTGGATGAACATAAGCATCGCGGTAACCTTGGCGGTTGGCGTTTTCAAGGTTTGCCTTGGGAGCAAAGTTAAGCTTATAGCCAAATTGGATCAGGCAGGGTGCGTCCAACAAAAATCATGTAGGGTGCGCATTGCGCACCGCTTCCCGAACATACCCCAGATTTACAAAGGTACGCTATGCGTACCCTACTTAGCTTAAAAGAATGCGCACAGCGCATCCACATTTGTTTATTTAAACCTTTAGAGACCAAAAAAGTGATCGAAAAATTAAGAAATATTGCAATTATTGCCCACGTTGACCATGGTAAAACGACCCTGGTTGATAAATTATTGCAACAGTCCGGCACCTTTGCCGCTCACACTAAAGTGACCGAGCGCATTATGGACTCTAACGATATTGAAAAAGAACGCGGTATCACCATTCTGGCCAAGAATACGGCGCTGGATTGGAACGGCTACCACATCAATATCGTCGACACCCCAGGCCACGCGGACTTTGGCGGCGAAGTGGAGCGGGTATTGTCGATGGTTGATTCGGTATTGTTACTGGTTGATGCGGTAGACGGCCCGATGCCGCAAACCCGCTTTGTGACCCAAAAAGCTTTTGCTTTAGGTCTGAAACCGATTGTGGTTATCAACAAAATCGACCGTCCAGGCGCTCGCCCTGACTGGGTTGTCGATCAAACCTTCGATTTATTCGACCGCTTGGGAGCAACCGACGAGCAATTGGACTTCCCTATCGTGTTTGCCTCGGCAATCAACGGCTATGCAGGATTGGAGCACAATATCTCCGGCGGCGACATGACTCCGCTGTTTGAAACGATTGTATCCAAAGTAAGCCCTCCTCCCGTTGATATTGACGGCCCGTTCCAGATGCAGGTGTCCAGCCTGGATTACAACACCTACACCGGCGTTATCGGCATCGGCCGTATTCAGCGCGGCAGCATAAAACCGAATATGCCGCTGGTCATCGTTAACCGGGACGGCGTCGAGCGTAAGGGTCGTATGTTGCAGGTATACGGCTTTCACGGCTTGGATCGCGTTGAAGTTCAAGAGGCGCGTGCAGGCGACATCATTGCCTTTGCCGGTATTGAGAAGCTGGAAATATCGGACACCATCTGCCATCCTGACACAGTTGAAGCCATGCCGCCTTTGTCGGTTGATGAGCCGACGGTAACCATGACGTTTCAGGTCAACAACTCGCCGTTTGCAGGACGTGAAGGCAAGTTCGTCACCACGCGCCAAATTCGCGACCGGTTGGACAAAGAATTGCAACATAACGTCGCGCTGAAAGTCGAAGACACTGGAGACCCGGATAAATTCAAAGTGTCAGGTCGTGGCGAGTTGCATTTATCGGTGTTAATCGAAAACATGCGCCGCGAAGGCTTTGAAATGGGCGTGTCGCGTCCTGAAGTTATCTTTAAGGAAATTGACGGTAAAAAGTGCGAGCCTTTTGAAATGGTCACCATTGAGGTGGAAGAAATCCACCAGGGTACGATCATGGAAAAACTGGGCGAGCGTAAGGGCGATTTGACCAATATGGTTCCTGACGGCATGGGCCGCATTCGTCTGGAATACATGATGCCGTCACGCGGACTGATTGGCTTCCAAACCGAATTTATGACAGCCACTTCCGGTTCCGGCTTGCTGTACCATGTATTTGACCATTACGGCCCAGTAAAAGCGGGCGAAGTGGGCAACCGTTCACGCGGCGTAATGATTTCTATGGTTGCGGGCAAAGCCGTCACCTATTCACTGCATCCGTTACAGGAGCGTGGCGAATTGTTATTGGTCAATGGCGATGAAGTCTATGAAGGCATGTTGGTCGGCCTGCATTCCCGCACCAATGATTTAACGGTTAACCCGACCAAACCTAAACCGCTAACTAACGTTCGCGCATCGGGCACCGATGAAAGTTTGGTATTGGCGAGAATTCAAAAAATGACTCTGGAGCAAGCGCTGGAATTTATTGCCGAAGATGAACTGGTTGAAGTTACACCTAAATCAATACGCTTACGTAAAAAACTGCTCACTGAAAACGAGCGTAAAAGGGCGGCTAAGGGATAAATGCAATTGGTCATTGGCTTGCCTGATCGGGCAAGCCAAGCCCGCGCCAAAAATTATCGCAACGATTTGATATGAAATGAACGAAGAATACGAATACGACGATGAGATTGAGTATTACGCAGTCCGGCCTAACAAAACCCAAATAAAGAAAGACATGGCGGCTCTTTTCGCGTTAAGCGAAGAAATGTCCGAGCTGTCGGCAGGACAGTTAAAATTGCTTGAGCTTCCTGAGATCATCAATAAAGCCGTTGTCGAAGCGTCGGGAATGCCGCATAAAGGCGCAAGAAAACGGCAGCTGAAGTTTATTACCGGCCAGCTCCACAAAATCGATATAGACCCTATTTTAGAGAAACTGTCGCGCATTAAAAACAAGAGCGCCCATGCAGTCAGGGAACATCATATTGTAGAACGCTGGAGGGATCGGCTGATTAACGAGGGTACTGATGCGTTAACGGCATTGCTGGATGAACAACCTCAAGCTGATCGGCAGTTACTAAGGCAATTATTGCGCAATGCGCAAAAAGAAGCCGAAGCAGGTAAACCGCCTAAATCTTCACGCCTGTTATATCGCCAGCTTAAAGAATTATTCCAGGTTGAAAGCGATTTGGATGATGACTCCGGTTTTGAGGATGAGCAGGAGATAGAGTAGGGGCTACCGGCGAAGCCCTTCCATCAGTCTAAAAATCGCCAAATAAATCCATTTGCTGAAAACGAGCCTGCCCAAACTTATTTTCCAGCGATGACAGCGTAACGCCCAGCAAGCGGACATTACGCCTGCCGATGTCGGTGTTTTTCACTAAATCTTCGACAATAACGCCTATGCTCGATGCCGCGCTAATGATCTGCGGTAGCGTCCGGCTGCGGGTGATTTGCACAAAATCATGATATTTGATTTTTACGGTCAGGGTGCGGGCGACCAGCTGTTTTTCGGCGACCTTGCTTAATGCCTTATCCAGCAGGCTCTGCAACTGCGCAATGACATCTTGTTTAGCCTTAATATCCTGCTGAAAGGTAACTTCCACGCCGACCGATTTCCTGATCCGGCAGTTGTTGACCGGGCGGTGATCGATGCCCCTGGAAATGCTGTAATAATGCAGCCCGGCCTTGCCGAAATAGTGCTGCAACGTCTCTAGCGGCAACGCCTTCAAATCTTTGCCGGTGTTAATGCCCAATGAGTGCATTTTTATCGCAGTGGCCTTGCCTACGCCATGAAATTTTTCGACCGGCAACCGTTCGGCAAAGCTGGATCCTTGTTCCGGGGTGATTAAATACAGCCCGTCCGGCTTATTAATGTCGGAGGCAATCTTGGCGAGAAATTTGTTATAGGAAACTCCGGCCGAAGCGATCAATCCGGTTTCCTGCTTAATTGAAGCCTTGATGGCTTTGGCGATTAATGTGGCGGAACCTTGATGCAAGCCGACATTGCTGACATCCAGATAGGCTTCATCCAAGGACAGAGGCTCAAAAAGGTCGGTATAGTCTACGAATATTTTCCGGATGGCCGTTGACGCTTGTTGATAGGCATCGAAGCGGGGTTTTACAAAAATGGCCTGAGGGCATAAGCGGTAAGCGTGCGCTGAAGGCATCGCGGAATGGATACCGTATTGTCTTGCTTCATAGCTACAGGTTGCGACAACGCCGCGAGAGTCGGGAGCGCCACCGACGATAACCGGCCTGTTGCGATATTGCGGAAAATCGCGCTGCTCCACAGCCGCAAAAAATGCATCCATATCGATATGAATGATTTTGCGGGTAGGGTTCATCGATCTAAAAAAATCATTTCATCCACGAAAGACACGAAAAGCACGAAAATATTCAAATATATATTAAACCTGAAGCAATTGCCGAAGGCCGTTAATCTAGTTAAATTAACACAACGTACTGACTCATATTGTATCTTTCGTGCTTTTCGTGTCTTTCGTGGATAAATAGCCGTTTTTAGGATTAATGCTATTTAACGGAGTTTCTCGCTTCCGGTAGATTCAGTTCCGAGGTTGATTTCCAGTCCGAGAAAGGAAACGGCATGGTTTCGGTATTGAAGGTCAGGAACAGCAAAATCTGGCAGGTATACACGGAAAGGCTGAGGCCGAAACTAAGGATGTTGGCATTAGCTTTGCCCGTTAGCAGCGTTGATGCAACCTGCAACAGTATAACCGCCCAAAGCAGCATCCTGACCAGCCCGCCGATAGCCGCAAAAATCAGCATAAAAAAGATTCTTTTCCAGCTACTAAGTTGGGTCAAGTTGTAGTTGATTTGCTCATCCATCGTAATTATCCTCGGTTCATAATATCACGCAAATCAAGAGCCGCCGCATTAGCGCGAGCTATATAATTTGCCATAGACAGGGAGTAGTTGGCGAAAAGACCGTAGCCGCTACCGTTTAAAATCATCGGGCTTAAAATTGGGGTTAAGGCATTTTCCAGCGCCTTAATCATGATGTCAACGGTTCGCATGGCCCGTTTGTCCAATAAAATATCCTCAAAGTCATGTTTAATAGCCCGAAGGATATGCAATAAGGCCCAACTTGCACCACGCGCCTCGTAGAAAACGTCGTCTATCTCCAGCCAAGTGACTTTAGCGACGGTAGTGCCTTTTTCATCGGCCGCTTCCCGCTCAAGTTCGCTTAATCCAGGGCCATAGTTGCTACTGGCGCTATTTGCGGTTAAACGGGTGGAAAGTCCGCCCAATCGCTTGATCACAACTTCGGTGTATTGCCACAGGTTGTCGGCACGGGAATAAAACTGCGCCTGCTTTACGTTGCCACCATATTTTTGCAGTCTTTCCATGTACTTATGCAGAGCCTCGACGCCTTTTTGATATTCCGCTTCCGTTGACGGCAATGCCCATGAGTCGTTTTCGTAATAAAAATAAGGTTCGGCAATCGCCAGATCAGGATCTTCGGCCGATTGGGACTGATCCCTGGCAAAGTGGTTTCTTAATGCCGAGGTGGCGTCACGCAGCATGACTAATGCGCCATATTCCCAGTTGGAAATGTTATCCAGCAATACGCCGGGAGGCGCGACATCGTTGGTAATATAACCGCCGCTTTTATGCAGCAGAACTTCGGCGATATGAGCCAGGGTGTTGGTATAGACATAACCGACCGGCATGCTTTCAGTGGAGTGGGTTTCTTCAGCGCGTTTTACGGCTTCATCCATCACATTAAACTGCTGGGGTTCGCTGCCCCACCAAGCGCCCAGGAAAACCAGGATGACCACTACAATGAGGGTAAAAACGCCAAAGCCCCAGAGTATGCCTTTAGATTTTATATCGTCCAGTGTGTCGTTTGCCGCCATTTTTGAAATCCCGTAAAGAGGTTTTTTCATAGGATCGAAAAATATCTCACCCTATTGCTTTTTTATATGAAAAATTGACTACATGGTAACAGGTTTTTTGAGTTTTTGCTTACTATGACCAAGCCGCTATAGCGGTTTTTTTTTGGCTCTGGGGTGTGCTTTATCATAGATTTCAGCCAGATGTTGAAAGTCCAGATGGGTGTATATCTGGGTCGTACTGATATTGCTGTGTCCGAGCAACTCCTGAACGGCCCTTAAGTCCTGACTGGATTCAAGCAAATGGCTGGCAAAGGAGTGTCGCAGCATGTGCGGATGGATATGCTCGGCGATGCCTTTTTTTTTGCACCACAACTCCAGCCTTAATTCAATGCTGCGCTGACCGAGCCGGGTTCCGCGCGTTGACACAAATAAAGCAGACTCGGAAGCGGCGATTTTTACTGCCCGTTGCTGCAACCAGTTTTCAATAGCCGTAACGGCTTTGCTGCCTACCGGCAATATTCTTGATTTCCCGCCCTTGCCTTTGCGTACGATCAGCGTGTTATCGGGCAAATCAAGATCGGATAAATCCAGCGCGGATAGTTCGCTCAGCCGCAAACCGGATGAATAGAATAACTCGAACATAGCCAAGTCGCGGATTTCCAGCAACGAACTTGCTCCGGCCTCCAGCAAACCGGTTAGCTGGTCGACATCCAGGGTTTTAGGCAACTTCCTGGCTT
>JANYKK010000350.1 GCA_025361585.1 Methylobacter sp.
GGTGCTGCCGCTGATGAAATACGGGATGTTGTTTTCCCTTAAACCCTTCTCGAACAACCGGGATTGATGGTTGCCGCGATATAAAATCGCATAGTCCTGATAATTGCTGCCGGTCTTGAATTTATGGTGGATGATCTCGGATACGATCTGCTGGGCTTCGACCAGCTCGTCTTTATGGCTTAAAACACGCAACGGGTCGCCGTAACCCAGCTCGCTCCACAGGCGTTTTTCAAAGGCATGGGGGTTGTTGGCGATCAGCTGGTTGGCGACTTTCAGGATGCGGCCGGTGGAGCGGTAATTTTGCTCCAGCTTGATGACTTGCAGGCGGGCGTAGTCTTTTTGCAGTTGCGCGAGGTTCTCCGGCTGTGCGCCGCGCCAAGCATATATGGATTGGTCGTCATCGCCGACCACGGTAAACCGGCCCAGGTTACCGGCGATCAGGCGAACCAGCTGGTATTGGGTGATATTGGTATCCTGGTATTCATCGACCAGCAAGTAGCGGATCTTGTTTTGCCATTTTTCCAGGATGGCCGGATGTTGTTGGAACAGCAGCACCGGCAACAAAATCAGGTCGTCGAAATCGACCGCATTGTAGGCTTTTAGGCTGCGGGTGTAGTCGATGTACAGGTTGGCAGCCGGGTATTCGGTGGCTGTCGCAATGGTCACGGATTGCTCCGGCGTGACAAAGGCGTTCTTCCATTGGCCGATTTGCCGGGCGTACTGATCGACGTTATCGATGTCGCAATCTTTCGCACCGCGGCTGATTAAGTTGCGCAGCAGCGTGTGTTTGTCCTGCTCGTCGAACAGGGTGAGGCCTGATTTGTAGCCCAGCGTTTTGGTTTCCGCCCGCAATATATCCAGTCCCAATGAATGGAAGGTCGAGACACGTAAGCCCCGCTGTTGTTTGTCGTCGAGCAGTTTGGACACCCGGCTTTTCATTTCCCGCGCGGCTTTGTTAGTGAAGGTTACTGCCGCAATATGCCGCGCAGGCAGGCCTTGCTTGACCAGATAAGCGATTTTTTCGGTAATCACCCGCGTCTTGCCGCTGCCCGCTCCGGCCAGCACCAATAAGGGATGATCAATCGCTTTAACAGCGGCTTGTTGCTGGGGGTTTAGTTTGGACATTGATGGGTATTTAATAATGGAACACGGATGACGCTGATTGGGACGGATTTAAACGGATTTTTTAAAAACAAGTTGGACGGGGGCATGTTGCCCTGCCCAATTTGGGGGCGCAAAGAAAAAACATAAAACCTCGTTCCTTCGTGTCTTCGTGGTGTTTTTTGTGACTTACCTAATATATTCAATATTTTTACGAAACGCTTTTGCAAAGTTATAACAAAGCTCCGAGAACATAAACAAATGCCACTCGGAAATAACTTCAATAAAACGCTTTCCTGGGATTAAGGAATTGAAATCAACCTCTATGTTGAATTCGTAATTGTTTGGTGCATTCATGTCTGGAAAATCATCGGCATATTTAATAGAAAAAGCCGCAATTCCAGATAAATGTATTTTTTTAAATTTGTTACGAGTGCCTTCGTAGTCATCTTTTTTTAGTCGAATTTCATTATGTATGTTATGTGACAATACATTCCTGATAAAACACAAAATAGCATGAAAATGTTCATACCTATCACCGAGCTTCGCCTTCAAAAAAGTCTTAAACTTCGAATCATCTTTCAGGCCCTCAGACATCGCCATACCGATTCCACGACATGAATTCCACATAACCAAGTAACCAAAAACCGTCGGTTTATTTTGATTAAAAGCAAGTAGTGCTTCTTTAGCTAAATGGCCATCCAAAGTATACGTTTTACCACTCTCGCACTTATATTTTATAGGTATAACTTTTGAGGAGAGGTTATTATCCTTTACATGCTTGTTTAAAAACATTCCTACATGAAGAAATTCAAAATTTTGCTCCACTAGAGAAACAGTATCTTCAATTTGAGTATTTAATTCAGTCATAAACAATTCCTTGAGGACTTTATGTCGGACTGATATTAGTCCAGTAGAGCGCACCATGCATACTCGAAGCGCAAATTCTATCATAACGCATCAAGCACCTCGGCTACGATCCAGTTTGCGATAACTTATCGCTTCGCTTAAATGAACCGTTTCTATATTGTCCGATTGGGCAAGGTCGGCAATGGTGCGCGCCAATTTCAATATCCGATGATAAGCCCTGTGCGATAAGCCGAATTTATCCATCGCCTGCTCTAAAATCTGATGGCTTTGCTCGGACAGTATACATAACATTTTAACTTCTTTGGCCGTCAATGCCGAATTGGCTTTGCCGCTACGCGCGACTGCCAAATTGCGGGCCGCAACGACACGCGCCCTGATTTTCTCGCTGCTTTCTTCGCCATCCGGGGAGCCTTTGCGTAACACTTCATGTGAGATTCTGGGTACTTCCAGATGCATGTCGATACGGTCCAGTAACGGCCCGGACACTCTGGCCCGGTAACGTATCACTTGCTCGGAGGTGCAATGACAACGCCCCGAGGCATCACCCAGAAAGCCGCAAGGGCAAGGGTTCATCGCCGCGATCAGTTGGAAGCGGGCGGGGAAATCGACTTGCCGGGCGGCGCGGGAAATAGTGATATGGCCGGTCTCCAGCGGCTCCCGTAACACTTCCAAAACC
>JANYKK010000054.1 GCA_025361585.1 Methylobacter sp.
CGGATGCGGCGGATGCGGCGGATGCGTGGGCTGCTGCGCGGGCTGCTGCGCGGGCTGCTGCGAGAGAAGCCCAAACTAATAAATTTTTAGAAATCGTAGGGGAATAACATGAAAGCAAAAATCGATTTAACAAAAACCGGACAGAACGCCCGCAACTTTCAAGGCGACAAGGATTTATTAGCTTCGTACACCGTCGTTGTAAAAACGAAAAAAGGATTCAGCGAGCCGATAACCGCGCGCGTTTGGAGAAGTTATAACGCCGACGGCGCCGCGCCCCTTTACGCTGCGGTGTGGATATTTAGCGAAGATTTTCAGCTATCTGGGGCAGGCAAGGCATGCGGCTACGGATATCACAAAGCCAGCGCGGCGATAGCCGACGCACTTCAAGCGGCGGGCGTAGTACTGGACGAGGATATAAGCGGACGGGGTGATAGCGCAATCAGGAATGCCCTGACCGCTACGGCTAAGGCCTTAGGCTTTAATAACGCGCACATAGTGGAGCTGTAGCTATGAAAAAACTAATCAAAAAAGGCCGCGTAGTGGCAAAAATTGATGTAACGCAAATGACCAAAGCCCAAGCCGCCGAACTGGCGCGGCTAGGCTATAAGCTAGAGGACGTATAGTGTGAAAACTTTCGAATTTACCGTAACCCTACAAGGTACCGGCGAAAACCAAGAAGAAGCGTGGCAAGACGCAGTTGACGCCTTTTGCGATGATCCGGGCGTACCGCACGACGAAGTAACCGAATTGGAGTTCACACCATGAAAACTTTAGCAGATGTTATCTCAACCGGCAAACTGACCGACGAACAACACGTTCAACTCGTAGAGCTGCTAGGTTGGCGCTGTCGGCAAGGTACTAAAGACAAACTGGCGCGACGTTTGCGCTTCCCGTTTGCTCTAAAAAACTGCGGACTATTTAGCCGGGTAATTATTGAAGACGACCGCGAAAGCGAAGGCATTCATTATATCGCCGGACAATCGTACCCGGATGAGATACGCACCCTTAGAGAACTAATTTTAAAGGGATAAGCCATGAACACACCCGAACCGCTTTTCTTTCCTTGTATAGCCGATTCAAGCGGCAAGATACGCCGAAAAGTAAGAGCCTCATCGATGACAAAGGAACAAGCCGAAAACATTCTGAAACGTGAATATTACGATCTTTGGATAAACTGCGGCGCGCTACCGCAACCAGAAACCCACCCCTATTTTTAATAAATTGGAGCTAGGGGGCCTGACGGAATACAGTCTCCCGATTATTAGACTAACTGCCCCGCGCTACTTACGCGGGCGGTACAAAGCCGATTTGAAAAGCCGATTTGAAAAGCCGACAACTGGAGCCAACACCATGAAAACTACTACATTGCGTAAAATCCGTAAACATTCCCCGTGCCAATCCGGCTGGGAGAAGTTGCTTAAACATCTGGGCAAAACCAAAGCCGACGACGAGCCGTTACCCTTTTCGGTTATTCTTGAGTCGAACGGCTTGGACGATGCCCTCTGGTGCTGCCGAACCGCGCCTGAATACGCTAAAGACTGGCGTTTATTTGCGATCTGGTGCGCAAGGCAGGTCGAGCATTTAATGGTCGACGAACGTAGCCGGAATGCGCTCAACGTAGCCGAGGCTTACGCCAACGGGGGGGCGACGAGGGAAGAACTCAAGCTTGCGTGGGATGCTGCGGCTGCGCGGGATGCGGCGGCTGCGGCGGGGGCTGCGGATGCTGCGCGGGCTGTTGCGTGGGCTGCGCGGGCTGTTGCGCGGGCTGCGCGGGCTGTTGCGCGGGCTGTTGCGTGGGCTGCGGGGGCTGCGGGGGCTGCGGGGGCTGCGTGGGCTGCGTGGGCTGCGGCGGGGGCTGCGGGGGCTGCGGGGGCTGCGGGGGCTGCGGCGGCTGCGGCGGCTGCGGCGGCTGCGGATGCTGCATGTGCTGCCGAGGCTGCTGCGCGGGATGCTGCGACAGAAGCCCAAACTAATAAATTTTTAGAAATCGTAGGGGCAGGATGGAATATATAGTTTTCCGATTATTAGACTAACGGCCCCGCGCAAGAATAAATCCGTTTAGCAGGGCGGTACAAAGCCGATTTGAAAAGCCGATTTGAAAAGCCGATTTGAAAAGCCGATTTGAAAAGCCGATTTGAAAAGCCGACAACTGGAGCCAACACCATGAAAATAACCACATTAAACAAAATCCGTGAACATTCCCCGTGCCAATCCGGCTGGGAAAAGTTACTTAAACAGCTAGGCAAAACCAAAGCCGACAACGAGCCGTTACCCTTTTCGGTTATTCTTGAAGCAAACGGCTTGGCCGATGCCCTCTGGTGCTG
>JANYKK010000366.1 GCA_025361585.1 Methylobacter sp.
AATAAATTCTGTCGCAGAAATATGAGGAAACTGAAACAACTGGCACACAGACAATATAGACGTTCTGCTAAACAGGCAATAAATTCTGGACGCGAAATTAACGAAAAGCCACGGCTGACAGCGTGGGACATAATCTGATGTATAACGCAAAGTTAACCGGGCGCGGCCCGAAGGACTGAAAATGAAAACGAAGATTATCGCCGCGCTCCGGTTGAGCGCAATGTTAGACCCTTATAGGAGTTAAAAATATGAGCATATTTCGTCTTAAGGGGCCTCAAAATACGCTGAAAGACTTCGTCCGCGCTTGTCACCTCTGTGAACCCCAAAATAGCGTCAATAGCGCCAAGGAATCTCTCGGCCTCGGTTCTTGTGTCAGGAACTCTACCGCGTGGGGTGGTGGCCGACGTTATAGAACGACTATGAACTACATTGCGGTAGTCTCGGTAAGCGGTATCGTATTCAGTAACGCGGCTTTTGCCCACGTAGAACCTAAATTTCTCGAACTCAATAGCGTGAGTGTCGAAAAGATTTTGCATTTCCGTCCTGAATTCGTTCCACTCAGAAACTTTCTCGTTTCGGATACGGGATTGGATAGACGCGAATACGGCACCAATGAAAGTAAAAAAGGCTTCGGACATGGGATCTCCAATGTTATAGCACTAATAGTCGGAATGTTTATTGGGTGCGGGCTTGTGATACGTTCTTGGTATCTTTGACATGTGCAATTATCGATTCTGTGATAGCTATGTGCCTACGTTGAATTTCTGATGAATCACGCAGTATTTCAAGATATTTCCCAAAGAGCCATAACGTAAATAACCAGGATAGGGAAAATAAGGTAAGGAACACTCCCATTATAGAAAGCTTGGATAAAGGTTCTGGCGAGCCAACCCACCAACCAATAATTAATATTAGGTAAAGAACGGATATGAATTTGAACACGGTAAAAAGACTTCGCTTTATCCCGTATATAAGCTCTGCTTCGCTAGTTGCGAATTTGGTTTTTATACTTACCCAGGTATTAAAACCAAAAATAGATATAGGAACAATTACAGTAAGTGCTATTTGTAGTTCTGTTGTTATTGTCATTTGCATTGCTTATCAGTGGTGGGTTTTAATGTCTAACGTAAAGCTAACCGGGCGCGGCCCGAAGGACTGAAAATGAAAATGAAAATGAAGATTATCGCCGCGCTCCGGTTGAGCGCATTGTTAGACCTTTATAGGAATTAAGAAAATGCATCAAAAATCAAAATTATTCGCAGTGCCATTGCTCCTTAAGCTCTGCATTATCGAGTTTAAGAACTCTGCTAGGGCAAGGAGAATTGATGAACACGATTGAGCACCTCTTTATGTGCGTCGCCGAAGAAGGCGGCGAGATTACCCAGGCCGCTGGAAAGGCTGGCAGATTTGGAGCTTCCAGCCAATATCCCGACGGCGGGCGTCAGAATAGCGAATACCTCGTGCGCGAGGTCAACGACTTGCTCGGCGTACTTGAAATGTTACAAGAAGAAGGCGTGCTACTTCCTGGCATCGGAGACCGCGCAGCCATTGATGAAAAAAAGTTGAAATTGCGAAAATTCATGGAATACGCGAAGGAACGATCGACATTGCGCGCATAGATAACGGGTCAGAGGAAATTAGAATGGCCGATATGACAATGTGTACACAAACACTATGTCCGAACGCGGGACATTGCCAAAGGGGGCAATCTGTAGCAAGCAAATGGCAAAGTTGGGCGACGTTTGGCTACACAATATCGGTATGCGGTGTTGAATGCGACCAATACATGCCCAGGTATTGCGCCGTGTCTACTGACCATACGGGGTATAATGAAAAGTTAAGCGGCAAGCCGCCTAGTGAGGAACTTTAACCTGCACGGAGCTCGCGAAGTACCCGTGTTGACTCAAATAGTAGCTATTTACGACGAGGAAAAAAAAAAATGAAGAACTGTTTTTCAAATGCCACGGTGCTTTGGAATGAACGTGAGATTTTGCGACGCGAATCACTGGTGCGTGAAATTCCAGCCTTGTTACTTGACGCATGGCGCGGACTGAATCCTGCCGTGCAGATGGA
>JANYKK010000062.1 GCA_025361585.1 Methylobacter sp.
ACGGGTTTTATTGCAGCAGGCATCGCAGCCTTTGCAGAAGTCAAGGTCAGCAACACTTTATTGCCAACTATCTTCGTTTCAAAAGGCGTGGTCTCGATCAAATTAACAACAACACGAACTCTGCCAGCGGCCTCAACCACATAAACACTGCTCGCTGGCCCCTGATTTATCGGGTACATTTTTTTTGCCAGTGCGCTTTTTACGCCGGGAAAATCCAGTGCGATACGTGCGGGGTTATCGGTCTTAAATATTTTCGGTGTAACTGCGGCCCCCGTCATTTCCATTTCAATCTGAAGCTTATCTCCTGACTGGGTCGCGAAGTCTATGCCTGATAATGCCAATTCATCGGCCCTGACTGATGCACTTTGGAATATAAATAAGAATAGGCCTAAAACTATGTGCGCAAATAATGATCGCCACGTTATTTCTTGTACCATGTGGGTATTCACCATATCGCCGCCTTGTTTATTATTCATTTTTTTATCCTCTTTCATCACTCTGTCAACGCCAGTGAGGCTGGTTGCTCTCGCCACGACCCCGGTTTATCCGGGACTATTTCCATCAATTCAATTTTATCGCTGACTATCCGTATGATTTTTCCGTAGTTTTTACCCATATAGTTCCCAACCTTGACGCGATAAATTGTGCCATCACTTGCTTTTACCAATCCCCACAAACTCGACTTCATATCTACAGTACCCACCATTTTTAAGCCATCCAGAGGAAACGCTTCCAGTTCTTCTTTACGCCGCGTGGTATCCGGCTTTATACCACTAGCCGTTGAAACATCTAAGCCTTCGGCCTGTTCAGGCTGCTCCAGCGGCCTGAACGGATCACGCAGCCCTTCCGGCTTAAACATAAAAGGTTCAATCACCTTGATTTCAGGCAAAGGTTTTATCGGTTCTTTAGGCCTAGCCTTAACTTCTGAAATATAGTGAGTTAAATCTGAAAAATCATCGCCGCACCCCGTTAGCAAAGCCATAACAACCACGCAACTGACCAGCCCCCCTGCCTGCGTAACTTTGGGCGGCAGTAATTTAGTGTGCCCCATTACTTTTGCCCCCGTTTCTTTTTGACTACCGTAGACGCCGATTTATCATCACCCTCGTTGTAGGTCTTTACCGTTGCTGTCATCCGCATTTCTCCGTTCTTATCCGCCGCCCCATCCTTAGACACTTCCTTAGACCCTTCCTTGCCTATAGGGGAAATATTTACGTCGTGTACGGTAACAATTCGGGGCAACGAAGCTAAACCGCTGACGAACAGCCCCAATTCCTCATATTTACCAATAACCTCAATACTGATTGGCAGCTCCGAGTAAAAATCTTTACGGATCGGTGCGCTGGGTTTGAACAACCTGAACTCCAGGCCGCTAGCCAACCCTGTCTGGGAAATATCAATCAGCAAGCTTGCAACTTCCTCTTTTGTCGGCATTTGCCGAATCATGTCCTCCAGCTGCGTTTCAATTTGCGCCAATTGATCCTCATAATCAGGAAGATTGATTGATTTCTTCTGTTTAGTCTCAAATGACTGTTTCAATTCCTGCTCCTTCTTTTCAGAAGCATCAAGCGCCGCCAACTGGTCTAGCGTGTCGTAATAAATACCTGCGCCAAAAACCAAGGCACATATCACTGCAATGGTTGCCGCTTTAATGGGGAATGGCCAAGCTCCTGCCTCATTAGGATCCCAGTTAATTTCTGACAAATTCATTATTTCCCTCCAGCCGCTGCTTGCGCATTTTGATTGCCTTGCTTGGCATGCATGGTGAAATCACTTAACTGATCAGGGCCAACTTTGCTCGTTGACTGAATCACATCAAGCGTCGGAACTTTCAGCCAGGCGGAGGCTTCAATAGCTCTCATGAACGCTGAAACGCGGGCATTAGACTGAGACTTGCCCTTAAAAGTAAGTTCCGCACCCAGCTGCGTAAATGACGCAAGGAAAACCCCGTCAGGCGTTACCTTAGGTAGCTCATCAAACAAATGCACAATCTCTGGACGACTTTCCTGCAACTTTTGAATCAACTCTATTTTGGTCAACAACTTGGATTTTTGCTCCTCAATCGTTTTGATTTGGGCGATTTTTATATCCAATATCGCTATTTCATCCTGTATTATTTTGTTTCTTTGCTCCTGATACGCCTTAAGTCCCTCGATATACATATGAACCCCGGCAAAAATAAGTACTGTGAACAAAACGGCCACACCAATAGCATTGATAAAATCCTGCTTTTTCTGCGCCCGCAGTTCTTCACGCCAGGGGAGTAAATTGATCTTTGCCATTAGTCAAAACTCCTCAATGCTAGCCCGCATGCGATCATCATTGCCGAAGCATCATTGCTCAAGGACTGGGGTTTGACCTTATTGGATAGTGCCATATTGATAAACGGATTGGCTATGACAGTAGGCACTCCCATAGCTTGCTGAACCAATTTGTCGATGCCCGGTATCGATGCGCAGCCGCCAGCCAGAATAAGACTATCGATGCGCCGATTCGCGCTTGATGAAACAAAAAACTGTATCGAACGCTGAATTTGCTGAACCATGGCTCTTTTAAACGGCTCAAGCACATCAACAGCATAATTGTCCGGTAGCCCGCCCAACTTTTTAGCCAAGCCGGCCTCTTCATAAGTTAATCCATAGCGGCGTTGAATCTCTTCGGTCAATTGCTTGCCGCCAAAACCCTGCTCTCTGGTGTACACGGTGCGGGAATTATATAAAACATTTAAAGCGGTCATCGTTGATCCGATATCCACGATGGCAACTGTTTGGCCTTCTACCGTATCCGGCAATTGGTCAATCAGCAAGGCGAATGCATTTTCCATCGCAAAAGCTTCAACATCGACAATTTTGGCCTTTAAGCCCGCCTTGGCCAACACTTCGACACGATCTTCAATGATTTCTTTTCTTGATGCCGCAAGCAGCACATTGACCATTTCAGGGTTAGATTCATTTTCACCCTGTACTTCAAAATCGAAATTAACCTCATCAAGCGAATAAGGCACATACTGGTCGGCTTCAACCATAATCTGCTCTTCCATTTCATCATCGCTTAGCGAAGCAGGCATCGGTATCACTTTAGTCATCACCGAAGATCCGGCAACGGCGACAGACGCATGTTTTAGCTTAGACCCGGATTGTTTCAAAGCAACTTTGATAGCTTCAGCTATCACTTCAATATTTGCTATATTTTTATCAATAATGGCATCTTGCGGCAAAGGCGCTACGGCATAACTCTCAACCCGGTAACGAGCGCCAACCTTACTCAATTCGAGTAATTTTATAGCCGCCGTACTGATGTCGATACCAAGAACAGCACTTTGTTTCTGACTAAACCAACTCATGAACTAACCCTTGAAAAACCTGATGCCTTATATGATTGTATGTGACAGACCCGCTGCATAACTCTTCCTCGGTTATAATCAACAACCACAAAACTTATTTACTGGCGAAAGTATAGTAGCCTTTTTTATTTTGATGCTTAAAATGTACAATTTATTTGTTCGAACTGTTACTTTCATCTCCAGCGCTATCTTTACCGCGCCGATTCCCA
>JANYKK010000002.1 GCA_025361585.1 Methylobacter sp.
CGATCCGGCAGGTCGCCCTTGCTTTATCGCATATTGTAAAAGGGCGACCTGCCGGATCGCCCCTACGCCATATACTCATGCCAAATCTGTTCAACTTGGGCACTCATTTTGGCAACCTCGGCTTCGGCGATAACAGCCTTATCGCCTTGCAAAACCTGTTTATGACCGAAATCCCGATAGGTGCAGTACGCGGTTTTAAGCATTTGCGCATCGGCTAGTGATATAAAGCCCTGCTGTTGCAGGCCTTCAAGCAGCCTGACATTATCGGTGTAGGTCGTCAGCTCACTGTTTTTAGCCGCCTGATCCAATACGCCAAATTGTACTATAAACTCAATATCCGCAATACCGCCTTTGCTTTGTTTTAGGTCAAACTGGTCTTTATCTTTAGTCGCCATAGCCTCGCGCATTTTCTCGCGCATTTCTCTGACTTCTTTTTTTAAGGCTTCGGTTTCTCTGGGCAAACTCAAAATTCGGCTGCGTATGGCCTCATACTGCACTTTTAGCTGTGGATCTCCGGCGATAAACCGGCCCCTGACCAAGGCTTGCAACTCCCATGTCCAAGCCTCTTTTTTTAGGTAATTTTCATAGGTGTTGATATGAGCAACCAGCAAGCCGGAATCGCCATTGGGGCGCAAACGCATATCCACTTCGTAAAGCACGCCGGACAGCATCTTGGTATCGAGGATATGCCGGACTTTTAATCCCAATCGACCGTAAAACTGGGCGCAGGAAATCGGCTTTGCGCCTACAGGACGTAGGCGAGGGGCGTGAGCAGGAGCGGAAGCTTCGCCGTCGGTCATCGCATTGCCATCCTGGCAATCGTACAAAAATACCAAGTCCAAGTCGGAGCCGTAACCCAGCTCGATACCGCCCAGCTTGCCGAAACCGAGCACCGCAAAGCCTATAGAAGTATTATCTGTGTCGGGCGGCAAACCGTGCTTGTCGGTCAGCATCAGCCACGCCCGTTCAACGACATGACCGACGATGCTTTCGGCGATATAGGTCAGGTAATCGCTGACCACCATCAGCGGAATTGCGCCCATAATATCGGCGGCGGCCACTCTTAGCACATTCAATTGCTTGAACTGGCGCAATATAATCATCAGCTGCTCAAGATCCTGCACCTCAACATGCTCCAGCAAAACCTTAAGGCGCTGGTCAAGATCGGCTTTTTTCAGCGGCTCATAAAGAGTACGGGTATCGAGCAATTCATCGAACAACACCGGATATTGCGATAAATAATCGCAAATCCACGGACTGGCCGATGACAGCTTGATCAATTGGGACAAGGCGCCGGGGTTTTCTGACAATAACGCTAAATACACATTTCGCCCTGTGACCGCCTCGAACAAGCCGAGTATCCGAAGCAGGGTTTCATCCGGGTTAGCAACCTGCTGCATGGCCTCTATCAGTTGCGGCATTAGCCGGTCAAGTACGCCCGCGCCTTTGGTCGTCAATCTTCTGGCGGCGGCGGAATTTTTAAAGTCTTTTATTGCGGCGAGTATCGCTCTGGCGTCTTGGATGCCCCATTCTTTTAGATGACCCATCAACTCCGAATCATCCGCCACGCAAGCCCAAATTATTGCCGTTCGTGGTGAGCCGGTCGAACCATCGTGTTTCGATAGCGAAAACACTTGGTCGAAGACTTCGTGCACCTGCTTTCGTACCTGATCCAAATCCTGCTTAAAGCTGGCCCAATCTGAATAATCCAGCGAATACGCCAAACTCTGCTGCACTGACGGATCTTTCGGCAAATCGTGGGTTTGTTGATCCTGATATTGCTGGATATGGTTTTCCACCCGGCGCAGAAAACGGTAGGAGTCTTTTAACTGGTCGGCGTCTTTTGGTGCCAGCAGTTCCCGCTCGCCCAACAGTTCCAAAACATCCAGGATAGGCCGGGTTTGAAGTGCTTTATCATTGCCGCCGCGTATCAGCTGAAACGCCTGGCCGATAAACTCGATTTCGCGGATACCGCCCGGCCCCAGCTTGATATTTTCCATGCGGTCTTTGCGCCGCAGTTCCTGGGTAATCTGCGCTTTTAACGAACGCAATTCTTCAAACGCGCCGTAATCGAGATAACGCCGGTACACAAAGGGCTTGAACATAGCCATCAGTTGCGCGCCGACTTTAAAGTCGCCTGCAACCTGCCGCGCCTTGATCATCGCATAACGTTCCCATTCCCTGGCCTGGGTCTGGTAATAGTTTTCCATGCCGTCGAAGGTCATGATGATCGGGCCGCTGTCGCCGTAAGGCCGCAAGCGTATATCGGTACGGAACACGAAACCGTCCACGGTAATCTCGTCCAGAACCTTAACCAGATTGCGGCACAGCTTGGTGAAAAACTCGCCGTAGCTGGTTTCCTTTCTGTCCTGCAACACGCCGTCTTCCGCATAGGCAAAAATCAGGTCGATGTCGGAAGAATAATTCAATTC
>JANYKK010000033.1 GCA_025361585.1 Methylobacter sp.
TAATCCTAACGCCGAGCCGGGCGACCTCCTGATCCTGGATTTCAAAACCTTCGACTTTAAAACCGGCCGCATCAAAACCGTCATCAAGGCCAACCTGCCCAGCGACAGCCTGAGCGGCAAAACCCCGCAAGTCATCACCGCCACCCACGACGAAAACCGTTACCTAGTCGCCAACGTCTCCGATTACAACCGCGGCCTATCCACCCTGACCTTGACCAGGGATGCCGACGGCACCCTCACCGGCGCAAAAATGGAGGCCATCCCCCTGTCGCAGCCGACCGACAAAATCAACATCGACCGCCTCGACATCCAACGTGCGCAAAGCGCGGTACTGGTCGAGCAAAACGGCGTCGAATACGCCATCATTTCCGACGACAACTACCACTTCCTGGATCCCTACTGGAAGGCCATGTACGAAGCGCCGACCTTCATCTCCACCCCGTCCGGCCCGCCTCTGGCCGTGGGTGGCAGCGCCAGCGCCAAAAAAGTCGCGGTCGGCGGCAAACTCGGCATCGTCAAAGACCCGTTCGGCAAACAGGGCAGCCCGGAATACCTGGGCGCCACCCTGCCGCTGGACGGCTACGGCATCGTCAACCTCAGCCTGTCCGAAGACGGCAAAGTACTGATCGGCCAACTGAAAGGCACCTATAGCGGCAACATCCTGAGCGCGGAATCCTTAACCCAAAAGCCCAGCCAAAGCCACGCCTGGGATGTCAAGGCCCTGATCGCAGCAACATTGGCCCAGACCGGCCAGGATCGTTTACGCAAGCACATCAAACTGGATGCCAATGCCGAACAAAGCATCGCCAATCCCGGTAGCGAGTTTAAAGGGACGATAGGGACGGCGTTCGATCCTGAATGGATTGCTATAGACGCGGAAGGAAAAATGGGCGATGTAATCGGCGTCGATTTAAGAGAACTGGCAGCCAGACAATTGTTATTGAGCGAAGGCATATTAACTGAAGCGACCGTTAAAACGCCTTTAGCTAAGTTGAGTTCACTGGATAAAGCATTCGTTACTGCAAGAATGCTAGAACTATCGGATTTCTCCCTGGACCAGCAACAGTTGGACTATTTTGCAGGAAGAATTTCCGGAGAAAACCCATCGCTGAAACTGCTGGTTAAAAATGGAAGCACCCCATCAGCTAGTCCTAGTATTATTTCGTGTAAATCGGCAGATGCAAGCGATGCCCAAAGCCTAGTAGGCGCTGACTTTAAAGATACCGGCATCTTATTCTTTATACCCAATATCACCGATGAGAGAAACCCGGCGACATCCAGTGAGCTGTCCGACATAGAAAAACTACGCGCCGGACAAACCTTGGCCGATAAGTTTGCCCAACTTATTTTTCACTATAAAGACGAATATAATCCAACTGCTCCATCCACGACTTTACCAAAAGATAGTCATGGAATTGTTTTAGTCACAGCCAAAGATTATGCGCCTACCGCCAATGCTTTTGTGGGGGATAGGCCGTTGGATAACCCCGGTTATTCGCAATTTCTGTTGAAAGCTGGGATTGATACGACAACTACGGATTTACTCGACGTAGCCCGCGTTGAGCAAAGGCTTAAATATTTGGGTTATGCCGCCATTGATACTACCAGCGGTAAACCAAACACTGAGATTACCGTTGATGGACAGTTTAATGACAAAGAACAACAGGCACTTAAGGTGTATGAGACCGTGGTGCGCTATACCTCTGCGGTAGGAACGGGGCAAGGTGTTTCCGGCAATGCTTCGGTGGAAATTCAATATAAAGCCACCGTTACGCCATCAGGCACAGTTGAATTGGAAGAAGTTCCCTATAGCTTCAAGCAATTGCCGACATCCAATAACCCAACCTTTATAGAAAGTAATGCAGCACTACTCAGCGCAATTGAGATGGCAAAACAAAAGGCACTGGAAGCCGCAGGGTTCAAGAATGCAGCCGAGACTAATGTCATGGATGGCAAGATTGAAACCGATATTGCCAACACTCAACGTAAAATTACCCTCGATTGGCTCAACGCCTACAATGCCCCGCACTGGATGCAGTTTTTTGCGAGTACAGGCGGCACTTATGCAACAACTAATACCAAATTAGGCGTGAACGCCTGGACGAACCAACAAACGGGCAATCTTGCTGATAATGGTAATGTGTTTGGTACGAGTTGGGTGTTTGATTTAATGGCTTTGTCAGCTAAAACAGCACAAACTCAAGGAAGAACACAAGCATTACAATATGCCGGTAGCGGTAAGTTAGGGGCAATGCTAGAGCTTGGTATCAACACACAATATATTTCTCAAACAAACCAAAAACAAATTAATGGTAACGAGTGGCTGTTGGGTTTATCGGATGTAAATAGCGTAGATTTGAAAAACGTTACGGCGAGCAATGCCGCAAGTGCTACGCCACAAGAAAAACTTAAATACCTCTTGCAACAAAAGGAGCAACTGGCTCTACAAAGCAATGGGCAGTGGAATTATGCAGTGGCTAATAGTCTTGCGGATCTATTAAAAGATACTAATCGCGCCCCAATCGCTGGTATGTCGGATATAGGTAATGCAAATTCAAATCGTCAAGACGAAGCGCTAAAAGATTTTCTAGCGATTTATGCGGCAACGCTGAATGATAGTGTGAATGGAAACGGTTCCTTAGATGAGCAGATAAATAATATAACATCGGCAACCTCAAATGCAGATAAGCTGAAGATTCAACAAGCTTTGTTTGGCAAAGGAGGTAATGGGGCAGGGCTTATTAATAGCCAAAATCTTATTCTTGGCGGTAAAGGATTAGGCGCAAAATTAGATACAGACAGCTTAGCTGCAATCATGAATATATCCAAAGATGAAGCTGTGGGATGGGTTGATGTACTTAATCAAGTATTATCTTCGTCGGATATAAATACGCCTCAACGTTTATCCATGTTTCTTGCTAATGTGGCTCAGGAGACAGGTCAATTAAAATGGCCATTTGAGGGTGGTAATGTCAACTCCATCGATGAAAGCGTAACATATAACTATACTGAAAATAGGTATGGATTAAATTCACCAAATGGCCCTAGTAACGGTAATACTTCTGTAGGTGATGGTTCTAAGTACAGAGGGCGAGGGCTTTTGCACATTACATGGAAATATAATTACGAAATAGCGACATTTGGATATTCATCAACCGTTAATCCCAGCAACAAATACACAAGCTATAACGAGTGGCAAGGTACTCAACAAATATTCAATACTACAAGTACAAGCAATCCTGATGGGACGGTAACCGTAACAGGTACAATTCCTCCGGGTTGGTCTGTCCGTATTGAATTTCCAAAAAATGGTAGTGATCTGCAAGAATTTGGGTATTTTTTTGATACCAATAATACGGGGATTTATACCGTAACCAGTAAAAATAAACGCGCTGTTAGTAACGTCACGGGTTTAGCGGTGAAATATGATTTTATCGACGATGCCAAGCAAATTTCAGATAATAAATTACTTGGTGCTCAGATAGGAGCATGGTATTGGCGTTTTGAGAGAGTAAATGCGTCAGCGCCAAATCCATTAGCATGGGATTTAAATCCAAGGGCGGCTGATGTAAATATTTTTGACCAAACTGTTTATAAAATTAATCATGGAGAATTAACCCCTAATAAAGATGGCAGCAAAAAATATAACTATAAACAACGTAATGAAAAATACGCTACAGCATATAATGCTGTTTATGATGAAAACTCTTATGGCAACATGAGTGAATTACTCAAGAGCCTTGGAGTTAGTACAGTTAATGTAGAAGGCTATAACAATAAATTTGGCATTTCATTAAATAAACGCATAGCAGTTGAAATAGACGGGGCAAATCATTTGTTAGCTGATGATGTAATAGAAAATAGCTCCGTGACTCAGCAAAATTTGATGCAAACATTACAAAGCCAATTTGATATTGAACAAGGAGATGATATGTTATTTTTAGCTACGACCGATATGCCACCCATACCCGTTAATGAAACTGTAATGGTTGCAGCAGCACCTTCAAATACCCCAAGAACTCTGAATTACGGTGTTTGCGAACTTATCCAAACTTGGGATGAACACGCAGCTTATGATAAAGGTTTTAATGTTCAGCTGGATCCACAATATTTAGCAATGGAATTCTTGCCTAAAAAACTTAGAGAGGGGATTGATAATAATTCATTAGTTCCTGATGAGAGTAATCTTGTTTCAGATTGGCAAGACACGGTTGTAGTAAAACGGTTAACTGAACCTATGCATGGCATCATGCTAAACAAAGACGAATATATACCTAATAAAGACTATATTGGCAAAGACCGTGTAGATTTTCTGGTAGAAGGCAAAGATTTAAATGGCAAGCCTTTTTCTATAAAGGTTAAATATTACATCAACGTAATGTCTACATCTGAATTTGGTAATGTCATCCAAAATGATAAAAACTATCAACAAGCAATAAAAAAATATTGTGGGAGTAAAGGAGGTTGGCAGATTACTAGTGGCATAGATTCTTCATCATTGGCTGTTAAGAACGATGTATGGAATATCAACACAGCTCCCAATGGCATTCCAACAGCAACGGGTGCAGATACTACCGCCAGTTTAACCAACAGCACCTACTCCCTAACCCTTCCCGCCGCCTTTGCCAATGCCGGTGTTGATTACGCCCCCACGCTAAACTTCACTTTCACGAATCTAGGCGGTGCCGCCGTAGGCGAAACTCAGGGCGAAGGTAGTGCTGCGGTCATCACCCTAGACACCAACGCCGCAGGCCACGGATGGTACATCGACTACACCCCATACCTGAATGAAGACTTCCTGCCCACCAGCAACCCCAACGAATGGGTTGCTAAAGCAGGCAGTAACGCCGCAGGCAAAATGGATATGCTCTCGGTATTGTTGCACGAATACGGCCATGCCCTAGGTTTCACGCACAGCACCGATGCGCACGACTTTATGGGAACTACCTTAACCCCGGGCATGCGGCGTTTGCCATCGGCTGACGAATTGACGCTGATGGCGCAATTAGTGGCAGAAGCCAAACAAAGCCTAGCCGGGTTAGACGGCACTGCGGTTTCCAACGATGGCACAAACCCCACACCATCGCCCATCCCCACCTTGCCGCTGGGCGCCGGTTTTGGGATTTCCTTCCTCGGCTTGACGCGCCGAAACAAGAGCAGCGCCAACAGCCTGTTTGCGGAAAATGCCTCCGGCAACGCACCGGTGCAATACGATATTGCCGCCAACCCAACCCTGGTTAACGGCGAGCTGAACAGCGCAGACGGCTGGTCAACCACCGGCAACGTCGCCGTCAATCCTTCGACAGGCTCAGGACAGGCTGAAGGCGCGATGGTATTGAGCGAAACAGCAACCAGCCAAACCCGCCTGAACCAAGTCTTCGTGCTCGGCGAGCACGACCGCTTCCTGTCGTTCACCGTCGCCAACGCCGCGCTGGGCGACCAGGCAACAGGCCCCGACGACGCCTTCGAAGCCGCGTTGCTCGATGCCAACACCGGCCTGTCGCTGCTTGGCGCGACCGGCTTGAGCCGCAACGACGCGTTCCTGAACCTACAGGCTAACGGCGAAGAACACAAAGCCTCCGGCATCACCCGGATCGACAACGCCGACGGCAGCCGCACCTACCTGGTCGATCTCGGCGGCATTGCCGCCGGCACCGCGGTCAACCTGTCGTTCGACCTGATCGGTTTCGGCCAGGGCAGCGAGGTGAGCAACAGCCAAATCACCGTGCGCGACCTGCGCCTGGGCGTGCCGCAAACCGCCGACGACAGCGTAATCCTTGCCGAAGACACCCCCACCGTCATCGACGCGCTGGCCAACGACCTCAACGCTTTCCAACCCGGATTTGTACCGGTCATCGTCAACGCCCCGAGCCACGGACAAGTCACGATCAATCCGTCCAATCCCGAGCTAGGCCAACTGGGCAGCTTCAGCTACACCCCGGATCAGGATTGGTACGGCGAGGATAGTTTCAGCTATAAGCTGAGCGATAGCCGGGTCGATTCCAAC
>JANYKK010000036.1 GCA_025361585.1 Methylobacter sp.
CATCCTTATCCGCATGAGCTAATCCAGCAATATCAATTAACCAATGGCAACAATATTACCATCAGGCCGATCCGACCCGAAGATGCAGGCATGGAAAAGGACTTTGTCCACCGCCTGTCCGAGCGCACCAAATATTTTCGCTTCATGCAGGCTTTGCAGGAACTGACCCCGGAAATGGTGGTGCGCTTCACCCAGATCGATTACGACCGTGAGATGGCCTTTGTCGCGGTGGCCGACGATAAAAACATGCCGAGTGAATTGGGCGTAGGCCGCTACATGGTCAACCCGGATGGCCATTCGGTAGAATTTGCGCTGGTGGTTGCTGACGATTGCCAGCATCTGGGCATAGGCACCAAATTGATGAAAACTTTGCTACAAACTGCCAAAGCTAAAGGTATGTCGTTCTTTGAGGGCGAAGTACTGGCGGTCAACAAGCCGATGCTGTCGCTGGTGACCAAGCTGGGTTTCAGCATTGAAACCATCGCCGGTGATAGTGAAGTGGTGCGGGTTGTTAAGGATTTGAGGCAATAATTTGTATATTGGCTTATATAAATAGAACGCGGATGGCGCGGATTGAGCTGATTTACGCGGATTTTTATCTTTGTAAATCAACTCATCAGTGTCAATGTCATTGAGATGGTTTTCACTGTATTCTACCTATCCTACGTCCTACATGGTTTAAGTAAAATATCAGGACATATTAGGAACAAATTATGAGCTGGAATGAAGATGATCGATATTATTATGAGCAAGAAGCAGCGAAGGACGAATTTATTGAAGAGATCTCCAACCAAGCAATAAGTGAGTTTACTAATGAACGGCTTAGATCATTTTACGAACAGAATCCCAATGTAATGCGGCCCGCCGTTGATGCGCTACAAGAAGGTAAAAAACTATATGAAACATTATTCAGCATCATTAGTATTTTTTATGACATGTATCGAGCTTCTTCTTAAGGCAACAATACTCAAACCTATTGTTTCTGGATTAGTTCATCATGAAGCCTTAGCTGAAATTATAGTTGCGCATGTATTAGGGCAGGCAGGTTTTGATCGTTATGATAAGTTGTTAGAGATAATTATTTCTACTTTCACAGATTTGGAATTAAAAAACATTAGTCGAGATGATGAGCCTGCTAAGTTGTTTAGCGAATGCAAAGCACTTCAAAAGATAAGAAACAAAATAATTCATAGTGGCGAGGTTTGCACAAAAGAGGATGCGGAACAAGCTCGAATAGTCTCAGTTGCCGTATATGAGTTGATTGTTAAACCGATTATCGGAGCGTTAAATCTTAAAGTGGGTGAACATGGTGTAATTGGGACAGCTTATTACTTTAGAAATTTAAAAGTCAACGATCCGTTTCATTCACCTTAAAGCAATAAAGTTAAGTCGGGCAACGGAAAAGATTTTGCCGGATCTACTCGGTTATAGGCTAATTCGCGGCAGCGAGGTAAGGCTCTGCGTTTACCGAACACCTTGCTCGCGTTACAGTTAAAATCAGTCATTTGGAGGGCATGTAATGTCAACACAATTTGAAATTCTACAGGCAGAGGTATTAAAACTTGTACCCGCCGACCGTGCGCTGTTGGCGGAGCACATTATCGCCAGCCTTGATGAAGATAACGAAATAGAATCAGCTTGGGCTGTTGAAGTCGAAAGGCGCGTTGACGAGATCGAGAATGGAACAGTTGTCGGCATGCCGTTTGAGGAAGTCATCGCACAAGCTCGCGCAAGTTTGAAGTGAAAATAATCGTCCATCCTGCGGCTTCTGCCGAACTGAATAACGCGGCAGCCTTCTACTCTGCGCAGGCCAATAAACAGCTTGGCTTGGCACTGATCTCAGAATTCGAAAAATCAGCCTCGCTTTTGTCGGGAAATCCAGAGTTAGGTACGCCATGGGTTGCTGGCACACGCCGCTTAATTATGCGCCGATTCCCATTTAACATTGTGTATCGTCTTTTTCCTAACCAACTTTTCATCATAGCAGTTGCGCACCAGAAACGTCGTCCTGACTATTGGCATCGGCGAAAATAATACAATGCGGCAAGGTGCAATAGCGTACTGCACCGCATGAAGGCTATCATTTGGCGTATTACGCTACGCTAATACGCCCTACATTTTAATTTGAAAAACTAATTAGAGTACCTAATAATTGACAGAATTAAAGGAAACAAAAACTCAATCCATATCAGTGAACTCAGCAGATATGCACGAAGCAGCATCTCTGATCGAGGTTATCATTGAGGTACCACGCGGTAGTTTTTTGAAGCGGGGTTCGACCGGAAAGTTGGATTTTATTTCTCCCGTACCCTGCCCGTTCAACTATGGCTCTGTTCCGGCATTCATCGGCTTGGATGGTGATCTGCTGGATGCGGTAGTACTTGGTTCGCGGCTTCCTTTGGGTGCAACAGTTAGAGTTTATGCTTGGGGGGCTGTTGGGTTGGTCGATCATGGGCTGCATGACGATAAATTGATATGCAGTGACTCGCGAATTCCTCCATGGAAACGACGGCTGGTTCTTTTGTTTTTTGTGATTTACGCCAAGGCCAAGAGCCTGATTAATCTAATAAAAGGCCGCAGGGGACGCAACAGTTGCGAAGGCTGGCGTGATGTCGAAAGCGCCTTGTCCAGAGCAACACCTCGGGCTGATGGCGATTGGCACGGGCCGACCAGCTCCTAAAAATCGGAAGACGTATTACGTTGCGCTAATACGCCCTACTTTTCAATTT
>JANYKK010000069.1 GCA_025361585.1 Methylobacter sp.
GCGCAATTGAATAGCATGATCAATAATTTCAAATGAAACGTCAAGGACATGAGTCGCGTCAAAAAATAACTCGAAACGTCTAAACTCAGCATCGGAGTTTCGCCAATAGCCCATCACTTCCAAACGGGTTATGTTCGACACGGAAAATTTGCCTTGCAGTAAAAAATCCTCCAGACTTGATTCACGGTATTTCGGCTCAAATGCGTAAATCACAATATTGCTGTCAAGAATCATCAATCATCCTCACGTCCCGGCAATACGCGGTCTTTGCGTTGTTCGCGCTGCCATTCCACCGGATCGCCAAATTTCTCGGCAATGCTTGCCAATAATTCTGGCGGTGTTGCACGGATAATGCTGACTAACTGTGCGCCATTAGGTTTTTCCTCCGCCGCAGACTCATCCATTTCATCGGCATCATCAGCCACCAATACCACCCGCACGCGTTTAAATTTGGGCGCTTCACCCAGCCATTTAATGCGTCCATGATCGTAAATCGCCTCATAACTTTTTAACATTGTCATATCTCCTACAAGGTACCAGAAGAAAAGGGGCAGATTTCACCTACCTCTTTTTTCATTGCGGTTCAACGGCATTATAGGCTTTTAGTTACGGTAAAGCATACCATCGCCCAAGCCACACCCATAAACAACCGTAAGTAGAAGGTTCATCACCCAAGCACCACATCCACCCGCCGAAACAGTCCTGCTCGTAGCGCTTCCGCAATTTGTCCTTCCAAATAAGAGCCTTCGACGGTTTGCAGGCTGCCGTCGCGCCCGTGCAAACGATAACTGCAGGGTTTCACCGCCGCTTGGCCGAATGTATCCCGGCGCTCGGGGTTGATGTAGACAAGCAAAGTCGCCCCCAATAACGCGCAGGCCGCGCTATGCGCAGGCAAGGTTTCTTCAAAACCAAACGGACTGGCGGTGCGCTCGACTGTCGAAAACAGCGACTTAGCCAGCACAGGCTCCGGCTTGAAGCGCAGCCGGCCTTGCTCGAAAACGAAAGGAGCAGGCCCCAGGAAAAGATGCGTCCAAAGGTGCAAAAACTCCACCGTCGAACCTGAAAGCCTTGCCACACAGCCCCGTCCGTGTTGCCGCGGGTCGATGGCAAAACCGCTGCTGACCAGGAAGCTGGAGTTTTCGACCGGATTGCGTCCGTATTCCTTGGGGTCACGGAACGCCACCAGCAGCTTTTCGATGTCGCCGTAAAACTCCTCGATTAATCCGGCCCTGACCATTTCCAGCACGAACTTGTAATGCATGTGCTGGAAGATGGAGCCGTTCTCCAGCCAGCCGTAATTGAAAACCCCGATCCGTCCGAGATCGAACGCATTTTCCCCGAGCGGTTCATTGACGCGGTACATGCCCAGCTTTTTATCGAACAGTTCGGAGTTGCGCGCGGCATCATATAAGCGCCGAACTTCCTCAGGCTCGGCGATGCGCAGGGCATGGACGAAGCCTTCCAGAAACAGCGGCAGCGGCTTTTGCCGAAATCGGGTTACCTCCGCTTTGCCGTCGCCGATTTCCCGGTACTGCTCGGCCTCATACGAGAAATAGGTGACGATGCCTTCCGGCGTCCGGGCTTTATCGATGGCCTTGTCCAGATAGGCTGAAACCGTCGCCAGGAAATCCCGGACTGCCGTAACCATGAGGGCGTGCTCGGCGCCTGCAAAGCCCATGAACACCTGTTCCCGGTAGGCTTCCTTTAGCGCGCCGCTTTCCCGCCAGAATAATTCCGGCGTCAGCTGGGGATGATGCAACAGCGCCGCCAAACCGGCTACGAAATCCGCCAGTTCTGTAGGCAGGGAAAAATCCCCGTCGGCATCGGCCAAGGCTGCCGAGGTAAAGTCCACCAGACGCTTGAGCTCGATGGTTTCATTGACCGAAGAGCCGAAGATGCCGGGCAGGCCGTTCAACGCATCGCACCAGCCTGGGCGGTCGGCTTCCATTTCTATCCCCACGCCGAACGGATCCAGGGTGGCCAGCTTGTTGACGACCAGCGTGATAATTTTTCCGAGCAGCGTGGTGTAAATAATCTCGCCGTGGCCGCGTTGCAAACGGACTTGGTGGCGGCGACGAGTACGGGAATTGATCAGGGATTCCTTCTCGGGACTGCCCTGCACCGCGCCGTATTGGCGGACGCCGTTGGGCGTGACCACGTATTTTTGGGCGCGAGGAGCGACAAAATGGGTGGAATCAAAAAAGGTATAGGTTTTATCCTGGAACAAGCCAGTCAATCGATCCGGGAAAATCGCCTTGTAGCTGACCAGCAAATCCACCAAATAAGTCCAATGATCCGACCAGTAGCCCCGGTCGAATTCGGCGTCCTCGACTTCCTGCGCTTGCGCCAAAATGTCCTTGATGACCGGTTCCGGGTTTTCCGCACCTTCAAGCACTTGCCATAATTCCGCGTATTTAAACTCGCGGGACAGCAGTTGTTCCAGGCCTGGAAACCGGGCGAAATGGTGCGCAAGGGTTAGAGGTGCATCCACGACAAAACGCGAGTTCCGCAACGAACAGGGATTGCAGCCGTCCGGCTGAATCAGGTTGAAGAAATAGCGGATGTTTTTGTCACCCAGCGCAGGTTCGAAGAACAAATCCATCCGACGGTTTTGCAGCACGTCGCGGAAATCGCCGTTGCCTTCGGAATACGGCGTATCCTGCAACAGAAAGTCGTTGTAATCACGTTCCAGGTCGCCGTGCTTGCGGCCGAACAAATACAATTGCGCGCCTCCCGGCACCTCTGTAGGGAAGCCGCCGCGCAAACCGTTGTCCAAATAACACTGCCGGGCATGGGCATCGAACAACGGCTTGGCCGTCGCGGTAAAGATTCGCTGGGTGATACCTTCGATCAAGCGGCGGTTCACTTCCCGTTTGGCTTCGAAGTAACCTTCTTTATCAGCCTCGGCGATGAATTGCTCAAGCACCGTCTGCGATTGGGCATGGCCGTAAAAGCCGTAAAAGACTTGGCTTTGTCCCGGTTGAAGTTCGACGGTCAACGCCTGGAAAGCCGACGGCGTTTGGTTGCCCGCCACCTGATTGGCGAAATCCAGGCCGTCATTGGCAAAAAACCGTTCCGGCTTGGAAAAATCTCCGGCCAAGCCGAAAATCCGCTCCGCATCCACGACCATGCGGGTGCGTCCGCCGTTCAAGAACCCGGCGAAGAAATTGCAGGCTATCACCGGCTCCACTTGCGGGGAATCGGTAGGCCACACTTTCAGCCGATAAAAAGGCAAATTTTCTTCGACGCCTTCGACGCGCATGAAAGCTTCCAAAGTCCGGCTCATGAATTTGAGAATCCATTGGTTCATGCCGAAAGGCAGCACTTGCGGCAAGCCATCGACGATCTCTATCTTTTTGGCTTGCTTGGATGTATTTGTGATTGTGACGCGCCGCACTAAACCAGCCACCGGCGCTTCGGGCAAGGTGAACATATCGGCCCGGATGCTAAAGCCCAACTGCGGATTGATCTCTTCCACGCCGACTTCATGGGGCGTGACGTAAAGACGCTGCTTGACCTCTGCTCCCGCCCTGCGCTGGAAAGGCTCGTGGGTTAGGATTCGGTCGCCGTCGGTAATCTTGAGAAACGTCCGAAAACCCCGTGACGGCGTCAGTTGATAAGCCTTGTCGGCAGGAAAAAATTCCAAAAAGGCCCCGTCTTTGTTGCGCACCCCAAAACTGGCCACGGCCTGACCCCGGTTGACATAAAAAGCCCAGGCTGGCCGCCCCATGACACCGGCGATGCCGGGCAAAAAACTGGCGAAAGGGGCAAGGTCGTTGTACTGGTCAATGACGAAGCAATTATCAGCATCTAAGGCATAGCGGGTTTGGTTCATGGGGTTGCACCTTTTTATTTTAATATTGGGTCGGCGGTTTTGAGCGTAAAGCAAGGCCTAAATTTCAGATCATTCATGTGCTTGGCTTAATCGCAATCATCCAAAAGTAGACCCGTTCCAACCCCAGAACTCAGCAGGACACGCGCTAAACTCTATATAAATACGCTCCGCCGAAAGTTGTAACTCGCTGGCTAACAATTGGGGAATAACCGCTGAAAGCGATTTGGCTTGTTGGGCGCTAAGGCCGATGCTTTTGCATTCGACATAAGCTAACGGTTCGCTACTACCCCCAAACAGCATGTCTTTATCACCGACTAGCTCAACCATTACATAACGCTCAGGTTTTCCGGTTTCTTTGGCTAGCAGTTGCGAAAATCGGCTTAATAATTTTGGCGACTGCTCTTTGCTGATTGCAACATTGGTTGTTAGTTTTAAATACGGCATAAAATCCTCTCTTCTACGTTACGTGGCTGGACGAATAATGTACGATGAGAACAAGTTTAGCGTAGCCTCAGTCGCCCTTGCCGGTTCCAACAAAAAATAATCAATATAGACTTAATTCGTGAATAGTTTGTTGCAAAAAAACAGACAAATAATTATAAGACGCTGTATTTAAAAAATATTCATTATAAATAGCCACATAGCCGACAGCGCTTAAAACACTTACCCTTTTTATCCGTTTTATAGCATTTTTACAGCCAAAATATCTTGTGCTATGCTACCCGGCACACTTAAATATGCAACAGTCAGGAACTGCCGTTGTTTTAATCCGGATGGATTCCCCATATTGAGATGACCATGACAGAATCAGGCACCATGCAAGCAACTGTGCAAGAAATAATCGCCGCGCTTAAAGACAAGCCCGGCGCGCTTTTACCTATTCTACATGGTGTGCAAGATGCTTTAGGCTATATTCCTGCCGACAGCGTACCGGACATCGCAACAGCGCTGAGCCTTTCCCGCGCCGAAGTACATGGCGTCATCAGCTTTTACCATTATTTCAGGGATACGCCTCCGGGCAAACAAACCATTCATCTTTGCCGCGCTGAATCCTGTCAAGCGATGGGCGGAAGACAGCTGGAAGAACATGTTAAAGCCAAGCTGGGCATTGATTTTCATGAGACTACGGCAGACGACAAATTCTCCCTGGAGCCTGTTTACTGTTTGGGCAACTGCGCCTGTTCACCAGCCATGCAAATCGGCAAGGAAATTTATGGGCGTGTGACGGCTGACAGCTTTGACGCGACCATCACTAATTCAGAGGCATCAGCATGAGTATCACCGTTTATGTTCCATGCGATTCCAGCGCCGTGTCATTAGGTGCTGACCGCGTTGCCAAGGCGATTACCCAAGAAGCGGCAAAACGCGGCGTCGATATTAAACTGGTCCGCAACGGCTCAAGAGGCATGTACTGGCTGGAACCGCTGGTTGAAGTGGCTACCGCTAAAGGACGCATAGCTTACGGCCCTGTCCAGCCCGGCAACGTATCAGGCTTGTTCGATGCGGGCTTCACCGAAGGCGGCGCTCATGCATTATCTTTAGGCCTGACCGAAGAACTCGATTATTTCAAGAAACAACAACGCCTGACCTTTGCCCGTATCGGCAAAACAGACCCGATCAGTTTGACCGATTATGTTGCAAATGACGGCTATCGCGGCCTGAAAAATGCGCTATCCCTGACCCAAGCGAACATCGTCAAAGCAGTCACCGATTCAGGTTTACGCGGTCGCGGCGGCGCAGCCTTTCCAACCGGTATTAAATGGAATACGGTGCTTAACGCCCCTTCCCTACAAAAGTACATTATCTGCAATGCCGATGAAGGCGATTCGGGCACATTCTCTGACCGCATGGTCATGGAAGGCGACCCGTTCGTGTTAATCGAAGGCATGACCATTGCGGGTCTGGCAGTCGATGCGACCCAAGGCTATATCTACCTGCGCATAGAATATCCTCACGCTTTCGAGATACTTAGTGCCGCGATTACAACCGCTTATAAAGAAGGTTACCTGGGCGAAAATATTCAAGGCAGCGGCAAAACTTTCAACCTGGAAGTTAGACTGGGAGCGGGCGCTTATGTCTGCGGCGAAGAAACCTCATTAATGGAAAGTCTGGAAGGTAAACGCGGCTTGGTGCGCTTTAAACCGCCCTTACCTGCCATTAGCGGTTTGTTTGGTAAACCCACGGTAGTCAACAACGTTATCTCCCTGGCTTCGGTGCCGGTCATCCTGGACAAAGGCGGCGATTATTACCGCGATTTCGGCATGGGTCGCTCGCGCGGCACCTTGCCGGTACAATTGGCAGGCAACATCAAGCGCCCCGGTTTAGTCGAGTTGGGCTTTGGCTTGACCTTGCGCGAACTGCTGTATGACTTTGGCGGCGGCTCAGCCTCCGGCAGACCAATTAAGGCAGTCCAGGTCGGCGGCCCGCTCGGCGCCTATCTGCCCGAATCGCAATTTGATACTCCCTTGGATTATGAAGCCTTTGCTGCAAACTGGACAGTATTAGGACATGGCGGTATTGTTGTTTTTGACGACACGGTCAATATGGCGAAAATGGCCCGCTACAGCATGGAATTTTGCAAAATCGAATCCTGCGGCAAATGCACACCGTGCCGCATCGGCTCCACCCGTGGCGTAGAAGTCATGGACGACATTATTAACGGTCGCAACCTCGAAAAAAACATCCCCTTGTTACGTGATCTTTGCGACACCTTACTCAACGGCTCCCTCTGTGCATTAGGCGGTATGACGCCCTACCCTGTACTGAGCGCTTTAAACCATTTTCCTGAAGATTTCGGGGTAAATGAAAAAGCCACTGCCGCCTGATAATGATTTGAGGAGATTACAATGTCGATGAATAAAGAAAAAGATTTTGGCACACCGGCCAGCAGCAGCGAAAACCTAGTCACGCTGGAAATTGACGGTTTTAAGGTAACGGCTCCGGCAGGAACCTCGGTCATGCGAGCGGCGGCAAGCATCGGTATTGAAATCCCCAAATTATGCGCGACCGACAGCATCGAACCGTTCGGTTCCTGCCGTCTTTGCGTGGTGCAGATAGAAGGCGGCAGAGGCATGCCCGCCTCATGCACAACGCTGGTCGCGGAAGGTTTAAAAATCGTCACCCAGAATAAAAAGCTGGCCGATGTGCGACGCGGCATCATGGAACTGTATATTTCCGATCACCCGCTGGACTGCTTGACCTGCTCGGCCAATGGCGATTGCGAACTGCAAGACATGGCGGGCGTAGTCGGCTTGCGCGAAGTGCGTTACAACCCGGTTGAAACACATCTGAACGCCATCAAAGACCAAAGTAACCCCTATTTCAGTTTCGATCCCAGCAAATGTATCGTTTGTTCGCGCTGCGTCAGAGCCTGCGAAGAAACCCAAGGCACGTTTGCGTTAACCATCGACGGTCGCGGCTTCGATTCCAAAGTATCGCCCAGCCAGAACCAGCCTTTCCTGGACTCCGAGTGCGTCTCTTGCGGGGCTTGCGTCCAAGCTTGCCCTACCGCGACGCTGATGGAAAAATCGGTGATCGACAACGGCCAGCCGGAACATGCTATCGTGACCACCTGCGCTTATTGCGGCGTCGGCTGCTCGTTCAGGGCGGAAATGAAAGGTGAACAAGTTATCCGCATGGTTCCCGCCAAAGACGGCAAAGCCAATCACGGCCATTCTTGCGTAAAAGGCCGTTTTGCGTTCGGTTACGCTACGCACAAAGACCGTATCACCAAGCCGATGATCCGCGCCAGCATTAAAGATGCGTGGCAGGAAGTTAGCTGGGAACAAGCTATCAGTCATGCCGCCTCGGAATTAAAACGCATCCAGGCCAAATATGGCAAGGACTCGATTGGCGGCATTACTTCTTCACGCTGCACCAACGAAGAAGTTTTCATCATGCAAAAACTGATACGCGCCGGTTTCGGCAATAACAATGTCGATACCTGCGCACGGGTTTGCCATTCGCCGACCGGTTACGGCTTGAAACAAACTTTTGGTGAATCATCCGGCACCCAGGATTTTGATTCGGTCATGAAAGCCGATGTGGTATTGGTTATCGGCGCCAATCCGACCGATGGTCATCCGGTATTTGGTTCGCTGTTGAAAAAGCGCCTGCGTCAGGGCGCAAAACTGATCGTCATTGATCCGCGTGAAATCGACCTGATCAAATCGCCGCACGTCAAAGCCAGTTATCACCTAAAACTGCGCCCCGGCACTAATGTCGCAATGATCAATGCGCTGGCGCATGTGGTTATCACCGAAAACTTAGCTGACGCGACCTTTGTCAACGCCCGTTGCGATGTCGCCGCTTTCGCCAAATGGAAAGCCTTTATTAGCGATGAGCGCCATTCACCGGAAGCTTCCGAATCCGTTACCGGCATTCCAGCTTCCGAGCTTAGGGCCGCCGCACGGCTTTATGCTACCGCAGGCAACGGCGCGATTTATTATGGTCTCGGCGTAACCGAGCACAGCCAAGGTTCCACCACAGTAATCGGCATTGCCAATCTGGCGATGGCCACCGGCAATTTGGGTCACGACGGCGCAGGCGTCAATCCGTTACGCGGACAAAATAACGTGCAAGGCTCTTGCGATATGGGTTCATTCCCGCACGAGTTCCCCGGCTACCGTCATGTCTCCGACCCTGCAACGCACCAACTGTTTGAAAACGCATGGCAAACAAAACTCAGCGCTGAACCGGGCTTGCGTATTCCCAACATGTTCGAAGCGGCGTTGGACGGCAGTTTTATGGGCCTGTACTGCGAGGGCGAAGATATTGCCCAATCCGACCCGGACATTAAACACGTTCATGCCGCGTTACGGGCCATGGAATGTGTGATCGTGCAGGATATATTCCTGAATGAAACCGCTAAATTTGCGCACGTTTTCCTCCCAGGCTCATCCTTCCTGGAAAAGAACGGCACATTTACCAATGCCGAACGTCGTATTTCACCGGTGCGTAAAGTCATGTCACCGTTGGCAGGTTATCAGGATTGGGAAGTCACCCAAATGCTGGCCAATGCGCTGGGCTTCCCGATGAATTACAGCCATCCATCAGAAATTATGGATGAAATCGCACGATTGACTCCCAGCTTTACCGGCGTCAGCTATGAAAAAATCGACCGCCTCGGCAGCGTGCAATGGCCGTGTAATGATGAAGCGCCTGAAGGCACGCCGATTATGCACACCGAGCACTTCCTGCGCGACAACGGCAAAGGCTTGTTCATGCTGACCGAATTTGTACCAACGACAGAACGCACAAACGCCAAATTCCCGCTGATTCTGACCACCGGACGTATTTTGTCGCAGTACAATGTCGGCGCGCAAACACGCCGCACCGAAAATGTCGCTTGGCATTCGGAAGACCGCCTGGAAATTCATCCGCATGACGCCGAAGATCGCGGCATCAACACTGGCGACTGGGTAGGCATTAAAAGCCGTTCCGGTGAGACTGTGTTGCGCGCCTTGGTCAGTGAACGCATGCAGCCCGGCGTGGTTTATACCACCTTCCATTTCCCTGAATCCGGCGCCAACGTGATCACCACCGACAATTCCGATTGGGCGACCAACTGCCCGGAATACAAAGTGACCGCCGTGCAAATCACCAAAGTCAGCCAGCCTTCCGAATGGCAACAAGAATACAACGCGTTTTCGGAAAAACAGCTCGATCTTCTCGGCAACCGCTCCCTGCGTTGCTCTACCTCCTGCATCCCTGCAGTCGTGGAGTCAGGGAATAAGCCATGACTAACGACGCTGCCGCCGCAGAGTCGTTACCTTTAGAATTAGGCTGGCCCAGCTATCAACAACTCACCGTTGATCGCTGGCGAGATGGACAGCATGAACAGCGGCAAGACGCTGTTGCCGAGGAAGTGCCGATTTCCCTGATTTACAACGGGGTGCCGCATGTGGTGATGCTGGCAACCCCGACTAATCTTGAAGAATTCGCGCTGGGTTTTAGCATTACCGAAGGCATTATTAAAAGCCCGAAAGAATTATTATCGGCGCGGGTTTATAACCGCTCAAACGGCATTGAAATACAGATCAAAATCCCCGAGCAACGGTTTCAATGCATGACCGACAAAGGCCGCAATTTAACCGGCCGCACCGGCTGCGGATTATGCGGTGCCAGCACATTGAAACAAGCCATCCGCCAACCCGGCCCGGTTAACGAAGGCTTGATCCTGTCCGCTGACGAGTTGCGTTCGGCTTTAACCGACCTCAAACAGCACCAAAAACTAAACCAATTAACTGGAGCCGTTCATGCCGCCGCATGGGCAATCCCCGGACAGGGAATTTTGGACATCCGTGAAGATGTAGGACGGCATAACGCGCTGGATAAATTGATCGGGTTTTTATTGCGCACCGGCAAAGATTTATCCGCTGGTTTTGTGATCGTCACCAGCCGCGCCAGTTATGAAATGGTGCAAAAAACCGCGTGGGTCGGCATTACGCTGCTTGCGGCCATTTCCGCGCCCACCGGTTTAGCCATACGTTTGGCTGATGAGGCGGGCCTGACCTTGATCGGTTTTGCCCGTGACGACCAACATGTGATTTACACCCATCCGCAACGCTTAACCCATAGCAACTAACTGTGTGATTAACGATGAAAATAGAACGACTGATCAAAATGGCCAACGATATAGGCAATTTCTTTAACTCGGAAACCGACAAGGAAATCGCCGCGGAAGGTATAAAAAACCACATCTTAAGATCCTGGGATCCAAGAATGCGTAAAGCGATTATTGCTTATTGCCAAGAAGACGGCTCCGAATTAAGCGGCCTGGTTAAAACGGCTATCACTAAGCTTGCTGCTTAAAAAAAATCAATTCTATATTAGGGACGGCGCGCGCAACTAAACCGCTCTCCCCAATAACGATTTTTCAAGCTGGACACCAGCACCTTGCCGGTACGCTGACTGGGCGCATGAATAAAATTATCGTTACTGACATAAATACCGACATGTGAAAACGGTTTGCCGTTGGTATTGAAAAAAACCAAGTCGCCGGAATGAAGATCATTTTTCGGAACTTGGCTCAGCGACTGGGCCATGTCCTGAACCGTACGCGGCAATGCGATCCCTTGATGTCCGTAGACATGTTGCACAAAGCCGCTGCAATCGAAACCTTCCTCGGGTGAGCTTTTACCGTAATGGTAAGGCGTACCCTGCAAGCTCATCGCATAGCTGACCATCGGCGAATAATTTGCAGCAGAGTCGGTTTCCCGAACGCTGGCACAACCGGAAAGCAAAACTAGCGCAATCAGCAAAATAAAACAGCGGTAGTTTTTAGCGGTGGGCATATTCACAAATTCAAAACCGTTTCAGATTGAATAGAAGTTCCCTAAAGCATAGGCTATTCAAGTCAAATAACCAAACCTTGTTAATTGAAATTTTCCGTCCTGAGTCGCAGTTCCCAACCAGACTGGAATAACTAAGCAACGTCAGTTTGTCCAGCCCAATAAAACATAAAGGGCGACCGAAGTCGCCCTTTAGTATTACTCACCTTACTATTTACCGCCAGCTTTGCTTAATTGCTCAGGACTAAAATCATCCACGCTAATAACCAAAAATCTGGCCTTTTCAGCAGTTACTATCAACTCGGCTTCTTTTTTGCTGATAATAGCCTTGCTGATCGCTGCATCCAGCACATCGGTAATCGCGCCTTTAGCCAGCTGTTTTTGTTTTTGCGCGGCCTGAATTTTGGCTTCTACGGCGGTTGCGGCCAGCACGGCCTGGAAGGCGACTTCAATCCTGCCGGTGACGTCATCGGGCTTTTGGTTGATGTATATGCCGTGAGTCAGACGGTCGCGGGTCGGGGAGTTTTTCAGCAACAACGCCGCCGTCCGGTGAACCAAGTGGTCGGCGGGTGGTGAGTAGGGTTTGCCGCTGGGGAACAGTACGGCTCTTAACAAAACCGCCGGAATGCGCATAGGCAAGGTATGGAAAATAGCCAACAACGATTGCTGGGCGCGGTACAAAGTTTGCTGACAGGCCCAATGCAACAGTGGCAAGTCGTCTTTGGGACTGCCCTGATCCTGGTAATTTTTAAGTACGCAGGAACACAAATAAAGATTGCTCAGCACATCGGCAAAGCGCCCGGATATTCTCTCCTTGCGTTTAAGCGAGCCGCCCAGCGTCAGCAGCGCAAAATCCGCAACCAACGCAAAGCCGACGCTGAGTCTGGCAATCTGCCGGAAATAACCCTGGGTATCCTGATCACCCGGCACTTCGACAAAACGGGCGCCGGTCAAGCCCAACCAAAAGCCTGCCGCCAGATTGTGTAGCGCCGAACCAATATGCTCGAACAAGACCTCATCGAATAGCTTTAAAGCCAGCTCGGGATTGCTCTCGCCCAAGGCTTCCATTTCCCGCTGGATGTAAGGGTGGCAACGCACCGCGCCCTGACCAAAAATCATCATCGTGCGGGTCAGGATATTCGCGCCTTCGACGGTAATGCTGACCGGGATCACTTGGTACATCCGGCCAAGATAATTTTTAGGCCCCATGCAGATGCCGGAACCGCCCTGAATATCCATGCCGTCGTTAACGACGCGGCGCATCCGCTCGGTAAGTTCATATTTGATGATCGCGGAAATGACCGACGGCTTTTGCCCGTCATCCAGCGCGGCGGCGGTCACTTTGCGCGCGGCATCGATAATATAGGTTTGCCCGGCGATGCGAGACAGCGGCTCTTCAATGCCTTCAAACTCGCCTATCGGCAGGTTGAATTGCTTGCGGATACGGGCATAAGCGCCGGAATTGCGGCTGACCATTTTCGACGCGCCGGTGCTAAGCGCAGGCAAGGACACAGCCCTGCCGGTGGCGAGGCACTGCATCAGCATCTTCCAGCCGTTGCCGACCTGCTCGACGCCGCCGATGATCCAGTCCATCGGGATAAACACGTCCTTGCCCCAGTTCGGGCCGTTTTGGAATGCCGAATCCAGCGGGAAGTGGCGTCTACCGATGAAAACGCCTTTGGTATCGGTGGGAATCAACGCGACGGTAATGCCGATATTTTCCTTATCGCCGATCAGGTGCTCCGGGTCGTAAAGCTTGAATGCCAGACCCAGCACGGTGGCGACCGGGCCTAAGGTGATGTAGCGTTTGTCCCAGTTGAGACGTATGCCCAGCACCTTATTATTGCCTTGGAATTTGCCATAACAGACCACGCCGGTATCGGGCATCGCCCCGGCATCGCTGCCAGCATGGGGCCCGGTCAGCGCAAACGCGGGGATTTCCAGGCCTTTTGCCAGACGCGGCAGGTAATAATCCTTTTGCAGCTCTGTGCCGTAGGCCAACAGTAATTTGGCGGGGCCTAGGGAATTCGGCACCATGACCGTGACGGCTGCGGTGCTGCTGCGGCTGGAAATTTTCATCACCGCTTCGGAATGGGCGTACTCGCTAAATTCCAGGCCGCCGTAACGCTTCGGGATAATCATGCCGCAAAATTTTTGCTTTTTGATATAGTCCCAAACTTCTTTCGGCAGATCGAAGCGGTTGCGGGTGATGTCCCAGTCATCGATCATGCTGCACAAAGTATCCACCGGCCCATCGATGAAAGCCTGTTCTTCAGCGCTCAGTTTCGCGGCGGGCAAATCCAGCAGCACTTTCCAGTCGGGATTGCCGGAAAACAGTTCGGCATCCCACCAAGTATTGCCCGCTTCCAGCGCTTCGCGTTCGGTTTGCGACATTTGCGGCAGCATCTGTTTCATGATCTTGAAAACCATGCCGCTGAGTACTCTTTTACGGACAGCCGGAAAATTGAGCGTTATAAAAACAGCGTCGAAAATAAGCCAGAGCACAAATACAAAAAAACCGCCTCCTGCCGCCAAGGAATAAAGCCCTAACCATCCGAACAAAACCAGCGTAGTCCAGCGTAAAGGCGCCCTGACATAAGCCAGAACGCCAGCGATAATAACTAATGAGATTAACCAGATCATGGGATGTTCCTTAAGTTAATGTAACTATAAATAGAACGCAGATGACGCTGATTGAACGGATAATCGCAGATAAAACCAAGATAAAATCCGTGTAAATCCATTTAAATCTGCGTCATCCGCGTTCCATTTTTTCAACTGCTACAGTTATGAATTAATTACGTAACGGCTTACCTGTTTTAAATAGATGCTCCAGCCTCGCCAGAGTGCCCGGTTGCTTAACTAAATGCAAAAACGCGTTCAGTTCCAGATTCAACAAATCGTCTTCGCTCAGCGGTTCGGTGATGTCGCACAAACCGCCGCTGAGCACATCTGCCAGTTGCTGCGAGATTTCCACGTCATAGTCCGTTATTTTGCCTGCCTGTTTAAAATTATTGATCACTATGTCCATTGCGGCTTTTGCGCTGGCTCCAGGCAATGGATAAACGCTGGGTTTGGGCGGTGCATAATCCTGCGCCAACTTCAACGCTTTAGCTTTGGCATCGGCCAATAAGCGATCTTTATTCATGGTAATGCCGTCGGTGGTGGATAAAAACAGCAGTTCCTTGGCTTCCACCGCCGATTTGGACACCTTGGCCATGCCGATGGTTTCAAAAGCTTGGGCAATAGCTGGCATCGGGCCGCCGGGACGCCTTGAAAATTCCAACCAGCGGCGCAGATATTCCTTGCAGCCGCCCCAACCCGGCACCAAACCCACGCCCACTTCGACCAGGCCGACATACAGCTCGGCATGGGCCTGGATCGCATCGCAATGCAGCAGGATTTCGCAGCCGCCGCCCAAGGCCAAGCCTGAAGGCGCGGCGACCACAGGGAATGGCGCATACTTCAAAGCATGATAAGACTGCTGGCCCTGTTTAATCAATTGCTCTACCGCAGACCAATCTTGCTCGTGAATGGCCTTCACCAGCAAGGTTAAATTAGCCCCGGCTGAGAAATTGTCGGCATCGTTATGAATGACCAATGCCGAAAAATCGCTTTTGACCTTTTCGACGCTTTGCCTAACCATCCCTAAGCTGTCCATGTCCAGCGTATTCATTTTGCTGTGGAATTCCAGGCAGGCGACGCCGTCGCCGATGTCCCACAGGCTAGCAGACGGGTTTTCCAATACCGCGGGAGCCTTAAGCTTAACATCGGCCAGCAGCAGGACGCCGCCTGTGCGGCGAACAGGTTGATAGTTGCCGGACAAATCGATATATAAACGTTTGCCGGAATCGATCTTATACAGGCCGTGATGCTGTGGGGGCGACTTCAGTCGCCCAGGGCGACTGA
>JANYKK010000057.1 GCA_025361585.1 Methylobacter sp.
ATGACTAACACATTGACCATTGACCAAGCCCTACACCAAGCGGTAGCTCACCATACACAAGGTCAACTGCAAGAAGCCGAAGAGCTTTACCGCGCAATTTTGCAAGTTCAGCCCGACCACCCGGATGCAAACAATAACCTGGGCGTATTGGCGGTACAGCTAAACCAGCCTGCTGCCAGCCTGCCTTACTTCAAGGCGGCAATAGAGACCAATCCTTATCAAGGTCAATACTGGCGGCGATACATTGATGCATTGATACTGGCAGGCCAGATCGATGCTGCACGTCAAGCCCTGGAGCAGGGGCGACAACAAGGGTTGCAGGGCGAAGCGCTAGACGCGTTGCTAATCCGCCTTGAGAGTTGCGCTCAGGACGTTGGCCAATCAGCTGCGGAAACCGTTGTCCTACCACCTGTTTCGTCGGCAACCTTGCCCAGTAGCAAGAAAAAAACCAAGAGCAAGCCGGACAAATCAGCCAGGAAATCTGCCCTGCACAAGGAGGAAACCCCGAGTCCTCAAGAAATTGATACGTTGTTGATCCTATTCAATGAGGGGAGATATACGGAAGCAATAGGCATTGCCCAGGTCATGACCAAGCGCTACCCTTTACATGGGTTTGGTTGGAAGGCATTGGGGGCGATGTTCAAGCAGCTAGGACGGAATGAAGATGCGCTGGAACCCATGCGGAAAGCGGCGGCACTGTCTCCGAATGACGCTGAGGCATATAGCAACTTGGGCTTTACTCTCCATGAATTGGGCTGTTTGGATGAAGCCGAAAGCTGTTATCTACAGGCTCTGAAGATCAATCCCGATTACGCGGATGTTCATTACAATCTGGGCAATACTCTCCAGGATATGGGGCGTGCTGACGAGGCTGAAGCCAGCTACCGGCGGGCATTGAAAATCAAGCCTAACAGTTCAGATACTCATTATAATCTAGGCGGCATTCTCAAAGATCTAGGCCGATTAGATGAGGCCGAGGCCAGCTATCGACGAACTCTGGAGATTAACCCTGATTATGCCGAGGCGCATAATAATTTGGGTCTTATCTTCAAGGATATGAACCGCCTGGAGGAGGCAGAAGCCAGTTACCGGCGAGCGCTGGAGCTCAATCCTGATTATGCAGAGGCGTATGGCAACCTGGGTAATACCCTAACAGAAATGGGGCGTATAGACGAAGCGGAATCTATCTATAAGCAAGCGCTGGGGATCAAATCGAATATTGCTGTACTGCATTACAATTTGGGTAATGCCTTCATTAAAGCAGGGCGTCTGGAAGAAGCCGAAAACTGTTACCGGCGGGCACTGGAGATCGATCCTGGTTACGTAGGGGCTTGCAATAACTTGGGTGATATGCTCAAGCAGCAGGGACGGCTAAGTGAAGCCGAAGCCTGCTTTCGCCGGACGCTGGAGATCAAACCGGATTATGCGGAGGCGCATAACAATCTGGGCAATACCCTCCTTGACCTGGGTAGGTTGGACGATGCGGAAGTGAGCTGTCGGCGGGCACTAGCAATCAAACCGGATTATGCCGAGGCACATAATAATCTGGGCAATATTTTCCAGGAACTGGGCAGGTTAGACGAAGCTGAAGCCAGTTATCGACGAGCGGTAGAGATCAAACCGGATTTAGCTGAGACGTATACCAACTTGGGCAATGTCCTAAAGAGTTTGAGGCGGCTGGATGAGGCCGAAGACAGCCATCGGCGTGCACTACAGCTCAAGCCGAACTTTGATAAGGCGCATAGCAATTTGGGTAACGCCCTCCATGATATGGGGAGGCTGGACGAGGCGGAACTGAGCTATCGGCGGGCGCTAAAGATTAACCCTAATTTCGCTGTAGTGGATAGCAATATGTTATTTTGTTTGGATCACCATCCAGACCGGAGTGTAGAAGAAATCTACTCGGCTTATCAAGAATATGATCAGCGTCACGGTATACCGTTACATGCAACATGGCGCGAACTCGACAATGATCGCGATCCGAATCGCCGCTTGCGGATAGGATATGTTTCGCCTGACTTTCGTTACCACGTTTGTCGACTGTATGTTGAGCCATTATTGGCGCACCACGACAAAACTCAGGTAGAAGTATTCGCCTATGCTGAACTGGCTAGGGAGGATGCTGTGAGCGCATGCTACAAAAACTATGTAGAGCACTGGATACCCACCAAAGGCATGAGCGACGAAGCGCTGGCGGAACGCATCCGTAGCGATAGAATCGATATTTTGGTGGATTTGGCGGGGCACTCGGCCAACAATCGGTTGCAGGTTTTTTCCCGCAAACCCGCCCCAGTTTTAGTTAGCTGGATAATCGGTTCCGGCACTACCACCGGCTTGAGCGCGATTGATTACCTTCTTGCTGACGAGTCTTTAATACCGACTGGCAGCGAAGGATTGTTTTCCGAACAACCCTGGCGTTTAGCCACCCCGGCTTATTGCTATCGCCCGAATGAAGGAATGGGGGACGTTAACGACCTTCCTGCCAAGCAGCGTGGCTATGTCACCTTTGGCGTCCTGACCCGGCAGCAGCGTATTAACCACCATACGATCCGCGTCTGGTCAGAGCTGCTCAAGGCCGTGCCCAATGCGAAACTGCTCATCGACAGTTCCAGCTATAAAGACGCTCCGATGCAGGAACGGCTGGCATTACGTTTTGCAGAACACGGCATTGCACGTAATCGACTGGAAATTGGAAGTATTTATCCCAATCCATGGGAAGCGCTACGTGGGATTGATATCAGTCTGGATACTTTTCCGAACAACACTGGAACATCCTTGCTGGTCAGCCTGTATATGGGCGTCCCGTTCATCACGCTGGCGGGACGGCCCTCGTTGGGACGGATTGCTAGCGGTAACTTGCTAGGTGTAGGGCATCCGGAATGGATCGCAGGAAGCGAGGAAGAGTATATTGCCAAAGCGGCTGCGTTGGCGAATGACCTGGATCGATTGGCGGCGTACCGTGCGTCGTTGCGCGCTGAAATGGAGCGTAGCCCGTTACTGGACGAAGTCGGTTTTACCCGCAGAGTGGAGGAAGCTTACCGTAGTATGTGGAAACTTTGGTGTGAGAAGAGTGATAAAATATGAATAACTATTCAGCCACAGATCACCAAAAGTAGGCACCTCTAGGCGACACAGATTAAACGGATTGTTTAGGCTAGTTACGCTGGTTCTCAAGTTCCAGCTCTCATTGTTATGCACAAGCGTCTGCGAGACACCGTCATTCTGGCAGGGGCAGATATTTGCGCCATGCTATATCTGCATTTCCCACACCCTTGTGGGTTATGCCAGAATCCAGGCACAGGGGTGTGAAAGAGCGTAAATATCCGGCGCTTCTAAATGAATTTGCGCAGATTGAAAGGAGTGTTGATGCAGTATAATGTTTATAACTTGTTTTTATTACGGTATTGTTGAATTTATATAGTTATTCACTTTTATGCATTTGAAAATTCGACTTTAAAATTTAGAAATCTATACATAATTAACAATATCCAGATGACAATAATGGAAACAATATCTCAATCTCAGCAGCTAATAGATGCTCAACTCAAGGAGGTGTTTGTACATTTTCCGAAGATCACTCTTGCGGTGTTGTTTGGATCAGTTGCCTCAGGTCGCCAGCGTGCAGATAGTGACTTGGATATAGCGGTTGTGGCTAAACAAACTCTGACCGCCGATGAAAAAATAACTCTGATCAGTGCATTAGCTGATTATACCGGACGCCCTATTGATTTGATCGATCTCAGCGTGGTGTCAGAGCCATTGCTTGGTCAAGTATTACGTCATGGCAGAAGGATATTGGGTTGCGACACCTTGTACGGTGAGTTGATTAGTCGCCATCTATTTGAGCAGGCAGACTTCATGCCATATCGAACCAGATTACTTGCGGAAAGGCGGATGGCATGGATCGGGAAGTAGTCGAGCAAAAATTGGAATCGTTGCGTCGCTGTTTGCGACGTATAGAAACAAAGTGCCCAACGGATGTCGCTACGCTAGTTGTAGATATTGATCTTCAAGATATTGTCGCGCTTAACCTCAGTCGCGCAGTGCAAATCTCAGTGGATATTGGTGCGCATCTGATTGCTGGCATGGAAGTGCCACCTCCCGACACCATGGGACAAACTTTCGACTTATTAGCTCAGGAAGGCGTATTGAATATCAAGTTGGCAAGCAGTCTAAAAAAGGCAGTGGGCTTTCGTAATATCGCGGTTCACAACTATGAAAGTATCAACTGGAGTATTGTGCATAGCATAGTGAAACACCATCTTGCAGACTTTTCAGAGTTTGCCAAGGTGGTCGCTATGAGACTGGAAACCTGACTGTGCAACTCTACAATGGACAACGCAACTGTGCTCGACAAGATCAATGAAATTAACTGAGCCTGACTCTAGCGCATCCCATAAAAACAATTATACTTATCTCACTTCAAATTCGACAATAATCAAGATGGTTGCATAGCATCTGTAAACGCATTCAAATCGATGCGTGTTTTCTTTCAGCATGAAAAATAAATAATGACTAACACATTGACCATTGACCAAGCCCTACACCAAGCGGTAGCTCACCATACACAAGGTCAACTGCAAGAAGCCGAAGAGCTTTACCGCGCAATTTTGCAAGTTCAGCCCGACCACCCGGATGCAAACAATAACCTG
>JANYKK010000067.1 GCA_025361585.1 Methylobacter sp.
TAGGTCTTCATGAACTCAACCAAACTATAGCCTTTTTGAAATTGTACTTTGTTTTTCATGACCTTACCCTTATTCAAATGTTGCTAACATCAGTATAGTCTTTTTTGTGATTTTGGCTGTTCTTTATGGGTAATCAGGAATGTTTATGACCATTGCCGAAACATTAACATTCGGCCTGCTGGCAATGATTGCCTTGCCGCTCTGCGGCCACCTGATCGGCGTTGAAACCGTGGCGCTGATGCCCTCGATGTTGAACTGCTGATCGTCAACGCATTCGGCTTCTGTACCCGCTGCCAACTGGAAACCCGTATCCGCAAACAGTTCCAAGAGCGCCGTGTCGCCGAATGTTCGTCAAATGACAAAACCCGGTTTCTATTGCAACTCAGCCACAACCTATGTCAGCCGCTACAGACTTTGGGTTGTTACTCCTCAGTACTGGATGCCGCTTACGCAAACAAGCCGGGCGATCCGCTGCAACAGGTAGCCGCCAAACTGGGCTTTGCCATCGATGAATTCAACGCCGCCTTCAACCACATCCTCGACATCGCCAACCTGGAAACCGGCAAGCAAATACCGCGGCTAGCGGCAATCGACATCAATAACCTGTTAGTGAAACTTGAAAACCAGTTCGCCCCGCTGGCCGCAAACCGTGGCCTGAAACTGAACGTCCGCCTGCGTTCGCGCCCGCCCTATACCGTTTACAGCGACGCCTGCATCCTGAGCCAAATCATCGGCAACCTGATCGACAACGCGATCAAATACACTGCCAACGGCTGGGTAGTGATCACTGCGGTTAAAATCAGCGGCGACCGGCTCAAACTGCATGTATGCGACAGCGGCATCGGCATTGCCGATGAATTGCACGACGAGATATTCGAAGAGTTTTTCCGCTGCCATAGAGGACAAACCCACGGCCTGGGTATCGGCCTATCCTATGCATTAAAAGCCACTGAATGCTTGCCGAATCACAGCCTGCAAGTCTATTCGCGGCTGCATCACGGCAGCGACTTCCAACTCTGCTTGCCGGTCAACAGCACAGCAATAAAATAGCCTTGTCCAAAGCGAACAGCCTGAATTGCTCGAAATTAAGTCATGCTATTAGCAATCAATGGCATAGACATTGTAGGGGCGACCGGCCGGTCGCCCCTACGGTAGCTCGAAAATACGAAGCGTGGCGGAATTGTAAACTCAGAAAATAAATTTTCTAGCTTCAATTCCCCACCCCCGGCCTACCAAACACAATCCCCTGCTCAAACGCCTTAACCAACAACTCCGTCCGCCGCGCCACGTCAAATTTCTGGAAAACAGGCCGCAGATGATTCTTGACCGTCTGCTCTTCGATGCCCAGTTTGCGGGCAATCTCCTTATTGCACAGGCCTTGCACCAACCAACCCAACACCTCGAATTCGCGCGGCGTCAGGCCCACACTGGCCGGATCGGATACCGGTTTAATCCCGGCAGTTGAGGCAGTCTCCTGAACCGGCTGAGAACCGACCACCGAAACCGGCAAATACACCTTCCCCGACAACACATCCTGCAAGGCCAGGGCAAACGCCTGCCGCGATACGGTCTTGGCAATAAACCCCATCGCACCCAGCCGCAAAGCCTCAAACACCAGCTCTCTGTCGTCCAAGCCGGAAAACATCGCTACGCACAAATTCGGGAACTCACTGCGCAACTCCGCCAACCCCGTCAGCCCATCCTTGCCCGGCAATTGAATATCCAGCAACACCAGATTCAGCGGCGTCGTGCGGGCAATCGCCAGGCCTTCGTCAAAGCTTTCCGCTTCGAACACTTGCAACTCGGGGAATAGCTGTTTCAGCAAACAGGCAACACCCTCGCGGGCGCAGAAATGGTCGTCGATTAGGAGGATATTCATGGGTCTGGAGACTCAGGATTGGATGGTTGCCGGTATTGTACTGGGAATTGGTTGGTTTTATTGAGAATAGGTACTTTGGTACTGGTACGAAGAGCACATATCAATCGGCTATTTAAATCAATAATATCTCAGCGAACTCATCAATTATTGTCATTTAATCATAAAGGAACCGATATGAAACCATTATCATGGATAACCCTTACCACCATCACTGTCTGCGCCATCATGTTATCTGGTTGTGGCGCTTCTTTGTTTTCTGATAGAAAAGATAATCCCTCCATTCAGGATTTAGCAGTAACCCCCCATTTTTGGCCATGGAGCAAAAATGGGGTAAATACTTTCTCAACTACAGCAAGTCGAAGAATGGTACTTGTTAAATTGGGTGATTGGGGAGATGAGGTTATGACATGCGCTGAACCTTCACCAGATGTAGGTGAAGCTTTTGCTTCAGCGATTGCGGATGGTATAAAAATAGCGGCACAAACCCAAGGTGTGCCAGTAGAACTATCAAATCAATATGCTAAATCAGTCGCAACCCAAATCACCCCACTTGTTTATAGAACTCAGGGCTTACAACTTTATAGGGATGCCATACACGGCCTTTGTGTAGATAAAATGAATGGTTGGGTAGCATCAGAAACGGATGAAATTCAATTTAAGAAAGATGGAGTTCCACAATTTAAGAGTGATGGATCTCCAATTATGATTAAGAAAATCCCACAATTAACGAAAGATGGAGCTTTACTCGCAGACCCCAGCAGTTATGAAAGTCAAAGAAAATATTTTTTTGATGAAGCCGCCAAACTTATAAGTCTAGAATTTCCGGTCATGAAAGCTACTCAGGCTGCTTTTTTTGAACACTCAAAAGCAGGAGAAGCGAAAGTTAATATTGATGATGCAACTAAATTATTGAATGCTGTAAAACCAGCAGCTGCAAAACCATAACTCATAAAATTACCTGATTACCCATAAAGAACAGCCAATGTTACAAAAATGTCTATACTGACAGTATCACCATATGAATGGGATAACGTCATGAAAAACAAAGTTCAATTTCAAAAAGGCTATAGCCTGAGCGAGTTCATGAAGAATTA
>JANYKK010000100.1 GCA_025361585.1 Methylobacter sp.
AGAAATCGGCAAGGTCAGCAGGCCCAGCGCCAGCTGTACGCCGATCAGCAGCAGGATGAAGATATCCATGCGGCTGCTGGTGGCGCGGATACGGGCATCGGTCAGGCGACGGCGTATCAGGATGATGATGCCTTTTAAGCACACGCCGCCGAAAACGCCGCCCGCAACTACGGCCAGGATTTGTTTGCCCGAGGTTGACAGACCTAATGAATGATAAACCGCTGGCGGCGTCAACAGGCCAACGAAATGCCCGACGAACAGCAACAAAATGCCGATATGGAATAAGTTGCTGCCCAACCTTAATTCGTCGGCGCGCAAAAATTGGCTGGAACCGGTACGCCAGGTGTATTGATCGCGGTCGTAACGCGCCAAGCTGCCGATGAAAAACACACTGATCGCGATGTAAGGGTAATAGCCGAATAGCAAGGTATTGAGATAATCCACGATTGACTCCTTCTAAAAAGAACGGTTTTGCGATTTCAAAAACTGATCGCGTGGCGTGATTGTGATTGGACTGACATCGGTAGCTTGGCTTTTACACGCATCCCCTGCCCCCATAAAACTGACGGCTTCGTCTTCCCAGATTTCATCCATGTAAACCACGGTTTCATCCTCGCCTTCGGTTGCGGCTTGCTGACGGATGTCTTCCAGCGCTTCGGGTTCGCCTGCGAAACCGGCCAGCGCATCGAAAACTGCACTGAACTTGCTGCCGCGTTCGGCCAGCCTTGCGCCCAGCAAACTCAACACGGGCATCGCGTCGTGCAGTAACTGCACCGCTTCTGCCTGTTCTTGCTGCGAGAGGAATTCCAGAAATAACGGGATGTAATCCGGCAGTTCATGCGTGGACATTTCAAAGCCGTGCGCTTCGTACATTTGCAGGAGGTTAACCATGGCCTGACCTCGATCTCGGGATTCGCCGTGGACATGCTCGAAAATATGCAGCGATAAAAACCGTCCCCGGTCGAATAACGCCACATAATCCTCTTGGCTATCCATCAGGTCTGCGCCGCGATATGAATCGATCAGCGCCAGTACCGATTTTTTATGGTCTTCCTGCAACAGGTTTTCCTGTTCGACGACTGCCGCCATTTCGTCCAATACTGCAAGCATCTCAGCTTCGGGATAGCTCAACAGTAGCGAGAGAACTTTTAATGTTTGCAGGCTCATTTTAGCTCCTGTTTTATCGTTCCCACGCTCTCCGTGGGAATGCCGTGGTAGACGCTCTGCGTCCCGAGCCGCCGGAGCAGCTCTGACTCCATTCCCACGCTGGAGCGTGGGAACGATGAGACTTCTGTTAATGTAAGCATCATGATTCCTTATTTTACCGATTCCACTTTAATCGGAATCTTAATCGGAATACTACCGCTACGCTGCGGCTTCTTATTACCGCCAAACAGATTAGTATCATTATTGCCCGTAGAACACCCGCTGCCGAAACTGAACCCGCAGCCGCCTTGCTCGCCATAAGCATCGAAGGCGGAGCTTGCATACTCGCGATGCCCGGTTGGAATCACAAAGCGGTCTTCGTAATTGGCAATCGCCATGGTGCGGTACATTTCTTCAATCTGCAACTGGGTCAAACCCACGCGTTCCAACACCTCGGTATTGACTACGCCATCGACGGTAAGACTGCGCATATAGGCTCGCATCGCCAACATCCGTTCCAAACCCAATACAACAGGTTCTTCTTTACCCGCAGTCAGCAAATTGGCCAGATACTGCACCGGAATACGCAACGAACGCACGTCGGGAATGTCGCCATCCATGCCGATTTGGTCGTTTTCCGCAGCCGATTGAATCGGCGATAGCGGCGGTACATACCAAACCATCGGCAGCGTGCGAAATTCTGGATGCAGCGGAAACGCAACTTTCCAGTCTATCGCCATTTTATAAACCGGCGATTCCTGCGCCGCCGTCAACCATGATTCGGGAATACCGGCTGCCCGTGCCTCCGCTATCACTTCCTCGTCGAAAGGATCGAGAAAAACATCCAGCTGTTGCTGATACAAATCCTGCTCGTTCTCGCAGCTGGCAGCAGTTTCGATGCGGTCGGCGTCGTACAGCAATACGCCTAGATAACGAATCCGGCCGACGCAGGTTTCCGAGCAAACCGTAGGCTCCCCGGCTTCGATGCGCGGATAACAGAACGTGCATTTTTCCGATTTCCCGGTTTCCCAGTTGTAGTAGATTTTTTTGTACGGACAGGCGGAAACACACATCCGCCAACCGCGGCATTTGTCCTGATCGATCAACACAATGCCGTCTTCTTCGCGCTTGTAAATCGAGCCGCTGGGACAGGCCGCAACGCAGGTCGGGTTCAGGCAATGCTCGCACAAGCGCGGCAGATACATCATGAAGGTGTTTTCAAATTCACCGTACATATCTTTTTGGATATTGTCGAAGTTGGTATCGCGCGAACGTGATGAAAATTCGGTACCCAGGATTTCCTCCCAGTTCGGGCCGCCTTCGATTTTTTCCATCCGCTCGCCGGTAATCACCGAAAAGGGGCGCGCGGTGGGCGGGTTTTTCGATTCTTTGGCGCTATGCAAATGCTGGTAATCGAAATCGAACGGTTCGTAATAATCGTCGATGGCAGGCAAATCGGGGTTGCCGAAAATGTTACGCAATATTTGGCGCTTATTGCCTTGGCGCGGTTCTATCTTGCCGTTGATTTTGCGCACCCAGCCGCCGTTCCATTTGTCCTGGTTTTCCCACTGCTGCGGAAAACCTACTCCGGGCTTGGTTTCGACATTGTTGAACCATGC
>JANYKK010000182.1 GCA_025361585.1 Methylobacter sp.
GTGACCAATATGACCGGCTTTTGCAGCTTTCTAAGGGTATCGGCAATCACCTTGTCGGAAGCGCTCAACCCTTCGCGGGCGTCAACCATGAAGAACACGATGTCCGCCTCTTCGAGCGCAATCTGCACCTGTTTTCTGGCAAAGCTTTCTATGCCTTCAGCGTCATCGGCTATACCGCCGGTATCGACGACCAGACAGGGACGATTGCCGAGCTTTACCCGGCCGTATTGCCGGTCCCGGGTCAATCCCGAAAAATCGGCAACCAACGCATCGCGGCTACGGGTTAAATAATTGAATAATGTGGACTTGCCCACATTGGGTCGCCCTACTAGGGCTATTACAGGTAACATATTTACTCATTAGTTCCAGCGCATCACAAAACGTGCTGGTTAGAATTATAAAATTCAAAGCTTCCGCTCCTGCTCACGCCCCTTACCTACGTCCCTGTAGGCAAAACCAGCTTTGATTGTTTTTATACCGACTTTGCGGTTTAAAAAGGTCTGAGCAGTTATAAATTATTAAATCACTTAAAAAGGCCGTTGAAATCCATCCAATTAGTGTGATCGTGCTCTATTGCAGGGCTAGTACCATTTTGTCGCACTTTTATAGCGGCCAACGTGCCGTTTTTGGCATAAACATAAACAGTATTGTCCACCACGATAGGCTTGGCATCGATCGGGCCTTCGGTCACTTGTACACGACCCAGCTGCCTGCCGTCGGTAGTAGACAGCCAGTGCACATAGCCTTCAACATCACCAACCACTACATAATTTTCATAGGCGACGGGAGCCGTTAATCTTCGATGGCTCAAATCCTTTTGCTTCCACAAAGCCGCGCCGCTGCGCTGATCCAACTGCATGACGCTGCTTTGGGAATCCGCCAAGTATAAATACCGGCTGTCGCTGCTCAAACCGGAATGCGATGAAATGGTTTCATTGCGCCACAACACATCGCCGTCCAATTCCGAAACAGCGGCTATGCCGCCCTGATAGCTGGCAACGTAAATTACGCCGTTAATGACGATAGGATCGACATCCAGGTCGACCAGCCGTTCAATCTCAGAACGGCCCTTAGGGATCGCAATGCTGGTTTCCCAGGAATATTTGCCGTCAGTTAAGCGCAAGGCCATGAGTTTGCCGTTATCGTAACCGCCGATCACGTTATCTTCAACAATCAGCGGCGATCCTGTGCCGCGTATGCTTAACGCCGGTACGGTGCGCTCATAATTCCAGCGCTTGCCGCCGGTTTTTTCATCAAGTGCAAACACCGAGCCATCGGTGGTGCGAACGACAACAATGCCATTGCCAACCACAGGCACGGAAAGCACTTCGCTGGATACTGTAGTTTTCCACAGCACTTCGCCGGTTTCGATGTTTAAGGCAACGACTTCGGCATTGCTGGAACCCAAAATTACGCTACTGACGCCCAGCCCCGGCCCGCCGGAAAAAGGCACCTCGGTTTCAGTCTCCCAGATCAAATTGCCGGTGGTCAGACTTCTGGCTTGCACCACGCCTTCCCGATCAGCCGCCAGTACTTTTCCGCTGCCGATGGCCGGGATCAGTTTTAAGGATTGTTCGTCAGCGCCTACGCCGACCGACTCCTTCCAGAGGACTTCAAGCTTGATTTCAGGGCTGTATTCAATCAACACGCTAGGCGGCTCGGCGTTGTCTTCACCGCCGCGAAAGTAATCGCTGATGCCGGAAACGCCTTCGCTAACAGCATCGATAGCCGAGCAGCCTGTCAATAAGGTGATTGCAAAAAAGACACATAATGCGAAAAAACCTTTCGCCTTTCGCCTTTCGCCTTTCGCCTGAGTCATATCGGTTAAATGGTCGCTCATTATTTTTGAGGTTCCTGTTTTTCCTGAGCGGTCAGGTCATCAATCTTAAACTGCAACAACGGCGACGGCTGCCCATTTCTCAAAGCATTTTGATACGAGGTGCGCGCTTCGTCCAAACGATCCAGAGCGACATACAAATCGCCCACCAATTCGTCATAGTTGGCTGCATAACTGGCCGCCTCTTTGGCATCTACTTGGTTAATGACCTGCAAGCCCTGCTCGTATTCGCCGGTAGCCAGCATCAAGCGCACCAGCCTTATTCTGGCGATATTGCCCAGCTGTTTGTTCGACCCTGCCGCAATCGTCGTCAGGATTTGCTTGGCTGAGGCAAAATCGCCTTGCTGAGCCTTTAATTTAGCCTGTAATAAACCGCTGAATTCCGCGTATTCGGTGCTTTTAAATTGCTCCTGTATGCGCCCGGCCAACTTGTCTGCGCTGTCATTCTTATTGTCGTCCAACGCTTTCAACAATTGAGCGTAAGTTGCGGAAGCTTGCGCCGCCTGCGCTTTCTTATGATCCTGCCAGTAATTCCAGCCCAGAATAATGACAATTCCCATGACTATCCCTACGATGGTAGAGGTTGAGTTTTCTTTCCACCATCTTTTTAGGGCTTCGACCTGTTCTTCTTCTGTATCGTATAGTTCCACTTGTTTTTCTCTTGTTTGAATGTTTTAAAAAATATGTTTTCACCACGAAGACACGAAGTTTTTATTCTATTCTTTCTTCGTGAACTTCGTGTCCTTCGTGGTAATTAATCAATCTGCGCCTGTAAAAACTTAATCGCCTGCTGCTGTGACATATTCTGTTGTTCTTGTTCACTGTCCCGTAGCGGTTTGACGCTGACTTCGCCGCGACTGACTTCATCATCCCCCAGAATAATCGCAAATTCGGCACCGCTTTTGTCGGCTTTTTTAAACTGGCTTTTAAAGCTGCCACCGCCGCAATTAACCTGCAATTTCAAGCCGGGAATTTCATTCCTGATCGTTTCGGCAAAGCGCATGCCTTCTTGTTCCGCCAGTTCACCGACCCGAATCATATATACATCAACAGGGCTTGCCAGTTGCACATTATCCAGCGTTTCCAACAGGGCCAGCAAACGCTCCATGCCCATCGCAAAACCGACCGCATGGTTGGGCTTGCCGCCCAGTTGTTCGATCAACCCATCATAACGTCCGCCCGCACAGACAGTACCTTGCGAACCCAGCTCGTCGGTGACCCACTCGAAAACGGTCTTGCTGTAATAATCCAGACCGCGCACCAACCGGGAATTGATCTCGTAGCCTATGCCCAGATCATCCAATATCGCAGTAATCGCGTTAAAATGCTGACGGCTCTCATCACCCAGAAAATCCATTAATTCCGGTGCGTTAGCGACAACGTCCCGCATCGCTGGATTTTTGGTATCCAGTATCCTTAGCGGATTGGTCTCCAACCGACGCAAGCTGTCTTCATCCAACTGATCCAGACGGCTCTGAAAATAGCCAACCAGACTCTCCCGATAAACGATGCGTTCGGCAATTGTGCCTAAGGAATTGAGCTGTAGGCGAACCTTATCGCGAACACCCAGTTTTTTCCACAACCGATCCATAATCAAGATCAATTCCGAATCAATATCGGGGCCCGCCATGCCGTAAGTTTCGACACCCAGTTGAATAAACTGGCGATAGCGGCCTTTTTGCGGACGCTCATGCCGGTACATCGGCCCGTAATACCATAACCGGTGCACCTGATTGTGCAACAAACCGTGTTCCAGACAAGCCCTAAGACAACCGGCCGTGCCTTCTGGGCGCAAGGTTAAGGAATCGCCGTTCCGGTCGTCAAACGTGTACATTTCCTTTTCGACGATATCGGTCACTTCGCCGATGGAACGCTTGAAAAGTTCGGTTTTCTCCACGATCGGCAGCCGGATTTCGCTGTAACCGTAAGCTCCGAGCACGTCCCTGATGCAAAACTCTGCATGCTGCCAGAGCGGAGTCTGTTCGGGAAGCACATCATGCATCCCGCGAATTGCTTGAATATTATTTGCCATAGTGTGTAGGGTTTAGCTCGGATTAAAAATCATTAAGCCCTGAGATTTTTTTTGCTTCTTTTGAAAGCGGAAATTTTTCCAGCAATAAACGTCTATATTGCCTGGCCAATTCTTTACTACCCAACGCCCGCTCGGCGAATGCCGCAAACCATAAGGTCTCTGCTGTATGCTCTGCGCCGCCTAGATAGCGCTGCAAATAGCCTTTTGCCGCCCAAAAATCGCCTTTTTCATAAGCAATTTTCTGCATCTCCGATAATGCAGGTGCGTAGCTGTTATTAAATTGCAACGCTTGCCTGAAATAATTTTCGGCCAGTTGTTTTTGCCCCATGCTCAGCTGGCATCGCCCGGCATTCGTTAAGGCCATCCACTGCCTGTCGTTTATCGGGTTTGAACTTGCCTCAGATAATAACGCCATGCCTGCCTCATGCTCACCATGTTCACAGAGGAAGCGGCCGAAATTATTCTTCACGCTTAAATCATCATGCTCCAAATTCAGGGCTGTCTCATAATGGTCTTTAGCCTGATCGGGTTGATTCAGTTTTTCATACAAAAAAGCCAGCGCATTATGCGCCTGTGCATTACCTGAATCTTCATTTAATGCCAGCAGCAAATTCTCCTTGGCCAGCTCCAGCTTATTCATACTGAGGTAGCGCACCCCCAGCTGCAAATGCACATCGCCAGGATTATCGTTTTCAGTGCCGTCCATCAAACCGCAGGCTGCCAACAACCCAATAAGCAGGGCTAGCGCAAACCGGTTAATCATCTTCAATAATTTAAGCTGCACGTTCGGAACCTTCCTGATGGATTTTTAAGTGTCTGCGACTTTTATCTTTGACTTGCCCTACCAGCTGGCCGCAGGCCGCATCGATGTCTTCGCCGCGAGTTTTTCTAACCGTGGTGACAATACCGGCGTCATTTAACAACGTTTTAAAACGGTTGATCGCTTCATTGCTTGAGCAGCGGTAAGGCGACGAGGGAAACGGGTTAAACGGTATCAAATTAACTTTTGCCGGTACCGTTTTTAATAATTTGATAAGTCCCCGCGCATCCTGCATCGAGTCGTTAATACCGTCCAGCATCACATATTCAAAGGTAACGGTGCGTCGTGGCGCTATCTTGGCGTTATCCCGACAGGCGTCCATTAATTCCTTCAACGGATATTTTTTATTGATCGGAACCAGTTCGTCCCTTAACTCATCGGTGACTGCATGCAGCGATACCGCAAGGCTGACATCGCAGACCTGGGTCAACCGGTACATGGCAGGGACTACACCGGAGGTGCTAACGGTCACCCGGCGTTTAGACAGGCCGAAGGTGAAATCATCCATCATCAGGTTCATCGCCGCGACCGCGTTGTCGAAATTAAGCAGCGGTTCGCCCATGCCCATCATGACCACATTGGTAATTTTTTTGGCTTCGCCCAAGCGATTTTGCGCAACAACTAACTGACCGATAATCTCAGCCGTAGTCAGGTTACGGTTAAAGCCTTGCTGAGCCGTGGAGCAAAAAGTGCAAGCCAACGCACAGCCTACTTGCGATGAGACGCATAAGGTGCCGCGCCCCTCTTCAGGAATAAAAACCGTTTCTATCCGATTACCGCAACTGGTTTGCATCACCCATTTACGAGTGCCGTCGGTTGCGATTTGTTCATGCACGATTTCAGGCGTTGCTAAGTAACAGTTTTCGGTCAAATAAGCACGCAGTGACTTGCTCAAGTTGGTCATCAGGTCGAAGTCTTCGACGCCTTCCTGATAGATCCATTTAAGCAGCTGCGTCGCCCGAAAGGGCTTCTCGCCTAACTCGACAAAAAAGGCCGCGAGGCCTTTTCTGTCGAAATCGAGCAAATTGATGGTTTTGGTTTTAACGGGTTCTTGCACAGATTTCATTGTTTGAGAAAAAGTAAGCAATTTCCCTTTGAGCTGTTTCGACAGCGTCTGAACCGTGCACGGCATTTTCATCAATGCTGTTGGCGAAATCGGCACGGATAGTTCCTGCCGCCGCTTCTTTAGGATTGGTAGCGCCCATAATTTCGCGATGCTTAAGAACCGCGTTTTCGCCTTCCAACACTTGCATGATCACCGGGCCTGAAATCATAAATGCGACCAAATCATTAAAGAAACCGCGCTCGCTGTGTTCTGCGTAAAAACCTTCGGCTTGTTCTTTAGTCAGGTGCAGCATTTTTGCGGCAACGATTTTCAAACCGTTCTTTTCGAAGCGGCTGTAAATTTCACCGATTACGTTTTTTGCTACAGCATCCGGTTTAATGATTGAAAAAGTGCGTTCTATCGCCATTTTTTTAAAACTCCAAATTATGAATAAATGTTGTTAAGCGGCTGATTATACATGATCAGCCGCTGTATTTTGAAAATACCTGACAGTTAAGGACGGGTGTCGAGTTCCGCGCCTTCCTTTATCGGAATCATCAAATCCTCAGCGCTGATACCCAACAGTAAAGCCGCAGGGCTGGCGATAAAAATAGAGGAATACGTACCAAAAAATACCCCGAATAACAGCACAACGGAAAAATTATGGATCACTTCCCCGCCCAGGAAAAACAAGGAGACCAGCACCAGCAACACCGTCAACGAAGTCATGATGGTACGGCTTAAGGTGACATTGACCGAAATATTCATGATTTCTTCGGTCGACTTGTTTCTTAATGCGCGGAAATTTTCGCGGATACGGTCATAAACCACGATGGTATCGTTCAAGGAATAACCGATCAGCGCAAGAACCGCAGCCAACACAGTCAGGTCGAACTCCAGGCCTAACACAGAGAACAATCCCAGCGTCACAATGACATCATGTAAAGTCGCTATGATCGCGCCTACCGAGAACTTCCATTCAAAGCGCCAAGCCACATAAATCAAAATGCATATCGTTGAATACAACAACGCCAAAAAACCATCCTCAGCCAGATCGTCACCGACTTGGGGGCCTACATATTCAACACGTCGAACACTTGCCGGTTCTGCGGTATTCTTGTTAATGGCCTCAAGGACTTTAGCGCTTAATTCGACACTGCTAACCCCTTCTTGCGGTTTCAGGCGAATCAGCACGTCTTTTGTGGTGCCGAAATTCTGCACCGTGGCGTCACTAAAACCTTCCGTATCCAACGTGTTGCGCAATACGGTTAAGTCGGCTGTTTTTTGATAGCCCACTTCAATCAAGGTACCGCCGGTGAAATCGATACCCATTTTCAAACCGTGTATAGCCAACGACCCTATCGAGATAACCGTTAATATGCCGGAAAATATCAGCGCTTTGTTTCGGTTGCCTATAAAATTTATATCTTTTTTAAACATATTTAATCTTCTATGTAAAAGTCATGTAGGCCGGATTTGCTCAACCCGGCATTCTGCTAAATAGATAATTTCTCAACCCTGCGGTTACCGTATATCCAGTTAATAACCATCCGCGTACCGGTAATGGCGGTAAACATGGATGACAAAATCCCGATAATCAGCGTTACCGCAAAACCTTTAACTGAACCTGTACCGTAAGCAAACAACACTACGGCTACGACAAGGTTGGTAAAGTGAGAGTCCAGAATAGTGGCAAAGGCTTTCTCATAGCCGATAAATATAGCGGACTGCGGCGTATGGCCATTTTTGAGTTCTTCTTTAATCCGCTCGAAGATCAACACGTTGGCGTCAACCGACATACCCACGGTCAGAATGATCCCGGCAATACCCGGCAAGGTTAACGTCGCTTGCAGCATCGACAAAATCGCCACAACAATCACCACGTTAAACGCCAGCGCGAAATTGGCGATCATGCCGAATAATCGGTAGTAAACCGCCATAAATAGCACAACCAACGCAAAGCCCACGACAAAAGACAACATGCCTTTATCGATATTATCCTGGCCTAAACTTGGCCCCACGGTGCGTTCTTCGACAATATCCACAGGCGCTGCCAGCGCGCCGGCTCTTAACAGCAACGACAGGTTACGCGCTTCCTGGGGACTGTCCAATCCGGTGGTTTGGAACCGGTGACTGAAAACGCCCTGAATGGTCGCCACATTGATGACTTTTTCAACCTTCTCTTTATGGCGGACTTTTTGGCCGTTGACCACTTTGGTTTCGACTTTATATTCGATGAACACCACCGCCATCGGCTTGCCGATGTTAGCCTGGGTCAATTTACCCATTTTGGCTGCGCCGACGCCGTTCAGCGAAATATTGACCGAAGGCCTGCCGTCCTGATCGACGCCGGAAGAGGAATCGACGATTTGATCGCCGGTCACGATAACCCTCCGATCCAACAGGATAGGAGTGCCGTTACGCTCGGTATACAAACGGCTGCCGACCGGAACATGCCCTTCGACCGCTTTTTGCACATCGTGCTCCACATCAACCAAACGGTATTCCAGGGTCGCCGTGGTGCCCAGGATTTCCTTAGCGCGGGTCGTGTCCTGTACGCCGGGCAACTGAACCATGATGCGGTTTTCGCCTTGCTGCTGGATCACAGGTTCCGCAACGCCCAATTCGTTGACCCGATTACGCAGGGTGGTCATGTTTTGCGCCACGGCAAACTTTTTAGTATCCCGCACTTCTTTTTCAGAAAGCGTCAACCAGACCTGATCCTGCTCTTTTGGTTCGGTGACCTCCAACGTGCGAAAATCCTTACCCAGCAGCTTCAACAACGCAGGCTTGTCATCAGCCGACGTTAGCTTAACCTTGATGAATCCGTTGTCCTTCAAAACAGATTGATAACGTATTTTTTCGTTTCTTAATGCCAGACGCACATCATCGTTGTAGCGCTCTTCGGCCTGCTTGACGGCTGCATCCATGTCCACTTCGAGCAGGAAATGCACCCCGCCGCGCAAATCCAGACCCAAATACATGGCGTCCGCACCCAAAGCTCTTAGCCAAGCAGGTGTGGTAGGTGCCAGATTTAACGCAACGTTATAATCGTCACCCAGTTGATCCCTAAGCAAATCCGCTATTTTAAGCTGCTCATCGGCACTGTTAAACCGGGCTAAAATGCGACCGTCTTTAAATTCAAACGCCTTGGCATTTAACCCTGCCGCCTTAATCGCAGACTCGACCTTGTTTGCCTGTTCCTGCACCAGCTTAGCCGGGTGTGTCGATGACACTTGAACAGAAGGATCGTCGCCGTACAAATTCGGCAACGCATAAATAATCCCGACCGCAAAAACAATCAGGACCAATAGGTTTTTCCAAAGTGGGTAATGGTTTTGCATGTGTTATTCCAACAATTCAACTATGTCGTAGGATGGGTAGAGGCGGCAGCCGAAACCCACCCTACGCGCGATGACATTAAACTTTAGCGACTTTTTTAGTGATCGCTTTATAAGTTCCTTTCGGCATCATGCTCTCAATGTTATGACGCTGTACTTGGATAAAAGTATTGTCGCAGATTTCAATCTTGACGAAATTATCATCCAGATCAACGATCTTGCCCAAAATTCCTCCCGAAGTAACCACTTCAGAGCCCTTAGTGATTGCGGCAATCATTTCCTTCTTCTCTTTGGTACGTTTTGATTGCGGACGCAGAAACAAAAAGTAAAAAAACACCAGTATACCCAGTGGGAACAGCATGCCTTCAATGCCGGGTGATTGGGCGGCGGGAGCAGCTGCGGCTACAGCATCAGAAATAAAAAAACTCATGGTTATCCTCGGGGGTTATTGTTATTAAAATTAAGCGTTGTAATTAAAAAAGTTCGCCATTATGCCACAGTCGGCACGGCTTTTCCTCGTTGTTGGTAAAATTGCTTGACAAAAATATCCAGCTCTTGCTTTTCAATCGCATCACGCAAGCCCTGCATCAGGC
>JANYKK010000198.1 GCA_025361585.1 Methylobacter sp.
AGCAAGGGGTATCCAACATCTTTCTCGCAATGACTCGACGCGATGTCGGGAAAGCCTGTATTTTCACTACGCAAAAAGCGCTTCGTGAAAACACATGCACTATCGCTTCTGGGGACTACTCGACTCCTGTCTCGCAGCGGACGGGGCAGCCAAAGGCACTATACAAAGTCACTATGAAAAAATAACCGGGCATAAAAAAAGCCCTACATTTGCATGTAAGGCTTTTATTTACTTGGCTCCCCCGGACGGGCTCGAACCGCCGACCTAATGATTAACAGTCATCCGCTCTACCGACTGAGCTACAGGGGAATAAACATTTTCAGTGTGGCGCGCCTGGAGAGATTCGAACTCCCGACCGCTCGGTTCGTAGCCGAGTACTCTATCCAGCTGAGCTACAGGCGCCGTACTGAGACAGCTATTATGCTTTTTACTCATCCCTCTGTCAACTGCAAATTTGACTGTCCTTTTAACTTTTAAGATGAAACAGAAAATTTAAGCTGTCTATTTTTAAACAACAGATGAGTCGCTACAGTCGAATTTTTCTTGCATGCTAAAAACTTTCCCGGAATTTTTCTGGGTTTCTATCTTTTTGTCTCTGCTTTGATTGGACATGGCAAATTATCAGCATGACCTAAGTGGTTGTACCAATATTCTTTCTCATTTTTCTATTTACAATAATCGCTAGATTGTTAGTTTTATATACCGCTCAAAAGGCAATATTTAGCCATACTGAGATACTAAGGAATATGCATGTGTGGAATTAACGGTATCGCGGCTTTCTCGATGCAGACCAACATTAGTGAGCGGGATGTGCGCAGCATGATCCCTCCCCTGCACCACCGTGGCCCGGATGGTAGCGGCGTCTATATTGATCCCGGACAACGGATTGGGTTGGGGCACACTCGCCTTAGCATCATCGACCTTGCAGGAGGCGCTCAGCCAATGCACAACGAGGATCAGACGGTATGGGTCACCTTCAACGGCGAGATATTCAATTACCTGGAATTACGCCAGACTTTGCTCAAACAGAACCACAGCTTCCATTCCCACAGCGATACAGAAGTCATCGTCCACGCCTATGAACAATATGGCGACGCTTTTGTGCAACACCTGAACGGCCAATTCGCCATCGCTCTTTGGGATAGCGACCGCCAACGTCTGCTGTTAGTGCGTGATCGCGCCGGTATTTTGCCGCTTTTCTATACCCGCCAAGGTGATCGACTGCTGTTCGCTTCGGAAATCAAGGCGTTATTACCCCAGCTATCGGAAGCGCCACGGATCTCTGCGGCAGCACTGGATCAGATATTCACTTTCTGGGCACCACGCAGCCCCAATACTTTATTTGAAAACATCTTCGAGGTACAACCTGGACACATGCTGGTGCTGGAAAACGGTCATTTGCATGAATCACTCTACTGGGATTGGCGCTTTCCCGAACAGGACGATTACCATCAAGGCTCGGATGCCGAACTGGCCGAACAGTTGTACGAACTACTAGCCGATGCAACCAGTATCCGCCTGCGTGCTGACGTACCCGTCGGTGCCTATCTCTCCGGCGGACTCGATTCCTCTGCGTTGATAGCACTGATCCGCAACCACTCGGATACACCGCTCAAGACCTTCTCCATTGGCTTTGAAGAACAGTCCCTAGACGAATCGATTTTCCAGCAGCAAATGGTTGATCATCTTGGCGTAGAAAACAGCCGCATACTCTGCCGTAACCGCGACATTGCCGAGGATTTCCCCACTACTATTTTCCATACCGAATCAACCATTTTGCGCACAGCTCCAACACCTATGCGGCAGCTGTCTGGGCTAGTGCGCACCTCAGGTTACAAGGTAGTCCTGACCGGCGAAGGTGCAGATGAAGTATTGGGTGGTTATGACCTATTCAAAGAAGCCAAGATCCGTCAATTCTGGGGCCGCCATCCTCAGTCCGAATGGCGACCTCTGTTGCTCAAGACGCTATATCCTTATCTGGAAACTTCCGGTACCCAGGCTAAAGCCTACTTGCGCAAGTACTACAGCATCGGCCTGGATAATCCCGATCAGCCGGGATTCAGCCACCTTACCCGCTGGTTTACTACGTCTCAATGCAAGGTCTTTTTCTCGCAGGAACTCAACGCCGCGTTGCGGGAAGATGCTGTCAACGGGCTGACCGGACAGTTGCCTCCAGCTTTCGGCCAGTGGCATTCGTTCAACCGGGCGCAATATCTGGAGGCCAAAACACTGATGGGCGACTATTTGTTATGCTCCCAAGGAGACCGTATGCTGATGTCCAATTCAGTAGAGGGGCGTTTCCCTTTCCTAGACCATCGCGTTATTGAGTTCGCCAATCGCCTGAATCCAAAACTGAAAATGCGTGCGCTCAACGAAAAATACTTATTTAAGCAAGCCATGAAAAACCAGCTGCCTAGGCAGATTATTGAGCGCCACAAACAACCGTACCGCGCCCCAGACATACCCGCTTTCTTCTCTGCACATCCTCCTGCTTATGTAGATGATCTGCTAAGCGAAGAAAAGCTCAAACACTACGGTTATTTCGACGCTCAAAAAGTCGGCTTCCTGCTTAAAAAAGCACGTCGTGGCAGTTCAATTGCCTACAAAGACAATATGGCGCTGGTTGGCGTTCTTTCCACGCAGTTGTGTCATTATTTTTTCATTGAACGTTTTTCTCAAACTATCCGCGAAACAGGCATCTCTCGTCCTTCAACCCAACACTAACCAGGGCCATCAATATGAAAAAAATTATTCGACAATACATTTTGGGGAATCTCCTCTTCACCGAAGATGAATCGGCTTTACAGGATAACGATTCGTTTCTCGATCAAGGCATTATCGATTCCACTGGCGTTCTGGAAATCATACTTTTCATCGAAGAGACCTTTAATATCAAAGTAAACGACGATGAAATGCTTCCAGCCAATCTTGATTCTGTGGAAAATTTAGCCGCTTTTATCAATCGCAAACAAGCTGCCGTTGTTGCCGCCTGAATAAAGAATGGTGATCGCTATGTCCCGACTCTTACAAGATACCTTGCTTAACACTGTGGAACGCTATCCTGACCGTACCGCTTTGATTGCGGGTGATGTACGAATGAGCTACCTCGAGGTAACGGATTACGCCTGCCGTCTCGCCCATGCCTTGCGCGAGCGCGGCGTAGACCGTGGTGACCGTGTAGCGATTTTCATGGACAACACATGGCAATGTGCCTTATCAATCTATGGCGTGTTGTTAGCTGGAGGTGTATTCGTCGTTATTAACCCACAAACCAAACGCAACAAACTGGCGTTTATCCTGCGTGATGCTGATGCTCACGTACTACTCACTGATCGGCATCTGGCACGCGAGTTTGGGCCGGTGGCAGAGCAACTACCAACACTACAAGTACTTTGCGCCAACGACGCCAACGCGCTGTCGGCGGACATGGAAAGCTTGACCGATGCGCTAATCGATATGCCGACCACACCGCCGCCACAATCAGCGATCTCGTTGGATCTAGCCGCGCTTATCTATACCTCGGGCAGCACTGGCGAACCTAAGGGAGTGATGCACACCCATCAATCCATGCTGTTTGTCCTGCGCAGTCTGGTTGAGTATCTGCGGTTGGATAAAAACGATAAGTTACTGTGCGTACTTCCGCTAGCCTTCGATTACGGCCTATACCAACTGCTGATGTCGTTCTATACCGGTGCAACTCTAGTCTTAGAGCGTTCGTTCACCTATCCGGCGCAGGTATTCAATGTGCTAAAGGCTGAGGGTGTTACTGTCTTCCCTGGAGTACCCACTATTTTCACCATGCTGTTGGACGCACACCAGCGCCAGCCGCTGTGTTTCGAAAATGTGCTACGTGTCACCAACACGGCCGCTGCGCTGCCGCCCAGCTTCAATACCCGGCTGCGAGAAATTTTCCCGAATGCCGACATCTACCGCATGTATGGGCTTACGGAATGCAAGCGCGTAAGTTATCTGCCGCCGGAGCAAATCGAGCAGAAACCGGAGTCCGTAGGCATCGCCATCCCCGGCACAGAAGTCATGGTACTCGACAATGACGGTCAACCGGTCAAGCCTGGCGAGGTCGGCACACTTTACGTGCGCGGTTCCCATGTAATGCTCGGCTATTGGAATCAGCCGGAAAAGACCGCCCACATGCTTAAGCCCGGCTTGCTACCCGGCGAACGTCTGCTCTGCACTCACGACTTATTCACTGTCGATGCAGACGGCTATCTCTACTTCAGCGGTCGTACCGACGACATCATCAAAAGCCGCGGTGAAAAGATCAGTCCCCTTGAGGTTGAAACTGTTCTCTATGACATCCTCGGTATTCGCGAAGCAGCGGTGCTAGGCGTACCGGATCCCTTATTGGGACAAGCGGTGCAAGCGTTCGTCTGCCTGATGGATGACAGCACACTTTGCGAAGGCAAAATCAAAAAACTGTGCGGCGATAAACTGGAATCCTTCATGGTACCCAAGTATGTGACGTTTCTACCTGAACTACCGAAAAGCGCTAATGGCAAGACCGACAAAAAGGCGCTCGCCGCTATGCTTTGTTGATAAGACTACGGAGTATGCAAATATGCTTTTGAATAATGAAAAACTATACAATTTAATAAGACCTGGTTTTGAAAACAAACTTCGCTTGCTTAAAGACAAGCCAGAAGAAAACATTGAATCCTCCTTGAAAGCACTGGGATTTGCAGCTTGTGGACTGCATAAATCGGCTGAAATGGCTGTAAAACAGCCCTTGCCAAAGTTAACCGAAAAACAAAAAGATATTTTTCTGGATCTAGTCAATCAACGGCTGGATGGAACGCCCCTTGCCTATATAACAGGACGACAAAACTTTATGGGTATTGAGCTATTGTGTGACAAAAGAGCTCTTATCCCTAGAAAAGAAACTGAGCTTTTAGGGCAAAAAGCACTCCAGCTTTCATTGGAAATTACCGAGAGAAAACAAAGAGTCGATATTATTGATGCATGCTGTGGGGCTGGTAACTTAGGTTTAGCCCTAGCGTCCCGTAATAGTAACGCTTATGTTTATGCAACCGATCTTTCTCAAGAAGCAGTAGAACTCACACAAGAAAATATTTCATTTTTAAATCTAAATTACCAGATAAAAACAATACAAGGAGATTTATTATCCGCTTTTGAAACACCAGAATACCTTGGAAAAATAGATCTGATCGTTTGCAATCCTCCCTATATATCTAGCGTTAATGTTCCAAAAATGGACGCCGAAATATCGGCTCACGAACCCGTTTTGGCCTTTGATGGCGGAGCAATGGGCATTAACCTAATCCAAAGACTAATCCGTGAAGCGCCTAAATTTTTAACACCGCAAGGGTGGTTAATCTTTGAAATCGGAGCCGGACAAGGATCATTCATTTCCCGAGTATGCGAAAAAAGCCAGCTTTACCAACAAATTGAACCCGTTTTTGATGATTTAGGAAATATAAGGGCAATCTCAGCTCAAAAAAAATAATCATCTTCTACCCAAATGGGAAGCCGCTATTACACATGATACTGGGTAGGTTATTGTTTAGTAGTTCCTTTATTTGCCGAATTGGAAAAATTCATTATTAGGAGTTACCTATGTCTATAAATCTTACTGCCGCGCTGAATCTTACCGCTACGCTCAAGCTCAACGAGGCCGCCGAAATCGCCAAAATTTCCGAACGTCTGCGTGAGTTGTTACGTACTCACCTTCACCGTCGCGGTTTAGTCGTCGCTATTTCAGGTGGTGTGGACAGCGCGGTTTGTGCCGCCTTGGCCGTGCAGGCAGTCGGAAGTAAGCGTGTGTTTGGTCTGCTATTGCCTGAACGCGATTCCGCCTCCGAAAGCACGCTTCGCGGCCGCATGGTGGCAGAGCAACTCGGCATCACCTACGAGAAATTCGATATCGCACCCGCATTGGACGCCCTAGGTTGCTACCGCTGGCGCGACGAGGCCATCCGTGCTGTTTTTCCCGCCTACACCACCGATTGGAAAAACAAAATCGTTATCGCTGGCGGACAAGAAGGCCATTTTAATTATTTCAAACTAGTGGTGCAGTCGCCGGAAGGCCAATTATTCGAAGAAAGGCTTGATTCGAAGAATTACCTGCAAATTGTTGCCGCAACTAGCTTTAAACAGCGGGTACGCAAAAACCTCGAGTACTTTCACGCGGATCGTTTGAACTATGCTGTCATCGGCACACCCAATCGTCTGGAATACGACCAAGGCTTTTTTGTGAAAAACGGTGACGGCTCAGCCGATGTAAAACCCATCGCACACCTTTATAAGACGCAAGTCTATGCTCTGGCACGTTACCTGAAGCTCCCAGAGGATGTATGCAACGCCCAGCCCACCACCGACACCTACAGCATGGCGCAAGGGCAAGACGAGTTCTATTTTGCCCTGCCTTACGACAAAATGGATATTGCCTTGCTAGCTTGCAATAGCGGTGAACCGAGCGCCAAGTTGGCCGAGGAATTGGGCATTAGTATCGATCAAGCTAAATTTATCTACAGCGACATAGAAGCCAAGCGCAAAGCCACTGCTGTGCTGCACTGGCCAGGGATTACAATGGAAAGGGTAATTGGCCCGAATAATAAACCGCCGATACTTGGCTAAGAACGAACTAAATAAACCAAAAAGTCATTTGAAATTAAACCGACATGCCAACGGATTGGCTCCTATCGTTCCCACGCCCCGGAGACTGTGAAAGTATTATCCAAATTAGGCTAAAAACATTTTTCACCACGAAGACACGAAGAGCACGAAGTTTTCAATGTATTGAATTAAAATGGTTGTTTTTCTTCGTGTCCTTCGTGTCTTCGTGGTGAATTCTTTAATTTTTTCTAAAAACGAATATTTTCACAGCCTCCCCGGCGTGGGAACGAATGCGGCGTCTACCCCAAGCTCCCAATCAACACATCGGCAAACTCGCTGCATTTGACTTCTGTCGCCCCGTCCATTAACCGGGCAAAATCATAGGTCACCCGCTTGCTGGAGATGGCGGCATCCATCGCGTTAATCAGCGCATCGGCGGCTTCTGTCCAGCCCATATAGCGCAGCATCATTTCGCCGGACAGGATCAGCGAACCGGGATTAACCTTATCCAGATCGGCGTACTTGGGCGCTGTGCCATGCGTGGCCTCGAAAACAGCCGTACCGGTTTGATAGTTGATATTGCCGCCGGGCGCAATGCCGATTCCGCCGACTTGCGCGGCCAGTGCATCGGACAAATAATCGCCGTTCAAATTCAAGGTCGCGATCACATCGAAATCATCAGGCCGGGTCAGCACTTGCTGCAAGGTAATGTCGGCTATCGCGTCTTTGATTAAGATGCGGCCTTTGGCTAGCATTTCGGACTGCACTTTGTTTGCCGCCGCCTCGCCGAATTCAGCTCGGGTTTTTTCCCAATGTCCCCAGGTGTAAACATGATCGGGGTATTCGCGCTCGGCCAGATCGTAAGCCCATTTTCGGAACGCCCCTTCGGTGTATTTCATGATATTGCCTTTATGGACAATGGTCAGAGATTTGCGCTTGTTGATGATCGCATAGTCGATAGCCGAACGGACTAAACGTTCCGTGCCTTCCTGCGACACCGGCTTGATGCCGATGCCGGACGTTTCCGGGAAGCGGATTTTGGCGTATTGCTTGGGGAAATTCTCTTTCAACAGGTTTAAAAATATCTTTACATCATCACTGCCCTGCTCAAACTCGATACCGGCATAAATATCCTCGGTATTTTCCCGGAAGATGACCATATCGACGGCTCCGGGATTTTTTACCGGCGAGGGTACGCCCTTAAACCATCTGACCGGACGCAAACAGACGTACATGTCCAACATCTGGCGCAACGCTACGTTCAGCGAACTGATGCCGCCGCCTACCGGCGTGGTCAGCGGGCCTTTAATGGACACCAGATAATTCTTGCAGGCTTCGACGGTTTCATCGGGTAGCCAGGTATCGAGCAAGCGGTGGGCTTTTTCCCCGGCGTACACTTCCATCCAGTGGATTTTCTTTTGCCCGGAATAGGCGCTGGCAACAGCTGCATCCAAAACGCGGACGGTGGCGCGCCAAATATCCGGCCCGGTGCCGTCGCCTTCTATAAAAGGAATAATCGGATTATTCGGCACCACCAGCTTGCCGTTTTGCATGGTGATAGCACTGCCGTTTTTGGGGGGGGTAAGACTAGCCATAACAACTCCTTATAAATAAATGAGTAATGCTGTGCAAGGTAGGCGACGTTATACCGCAACGTCCTCTAAGGACTGTTTGCATCATAGCAAAAGCACGGCGATTTGCACCATTTAACCACTGCAACTGGCTAAAGACCGGCCTAAAGCACTATAATTGTCTGTTTTTTACTTGTGGAGACATGAATGCACGCAGTTACGTTGATAAAAGGTGATGGTATCGGCCCATCAATCATGGATGAAGCGGTTAAAGTTATTGACGCATCCGGCGTAAAAATTCAATGGGAGGAAGCGTTTGCCGGTTTGGCCGCTTTCGAACAGTTCGGCACTCCGCTGCCGGATGAAACCATGGCCTCAATCGACAAAACCCGTCTGGCATTCAAAGGCCCATTGACCACAGTCGTCGGCGGCACCGGATTTAGAAGCATTAACGTCGCATTGCGACAAAAATACGATCTGTACGCCAATGTGCGTCCCGCCAAAAACTGGCCGGGCGTAAAAACCCGTTTCGATAATGTCGACATTGTGATCGTCAGGGAAAATACCGAAGGACTTTACGCCGGGCTTGAGCATTACCTAACGCCTAAAAAAGACATTGCGGAAAGTCTGGCCGTCGTGACCCGGACAGGCTCGGAAAGGATTGTCGAGTATGCCTTTAAATACGCACGGGACAACAACCGTAAAAAAGTCACCGTTTGCCATAAAGCCAATATTTTAAAATACACGCAAGGCTTGTTTTTGGATGTCGCCAGGGAAATCGCCCCGAAATATCCCGATATTCAATTTGACGAAAAAATCATCGATGCCGCCTGTATGCACATGGTAATGGATCCGACTCAATTTGACGTAATCGTCTGCACCAATATGTTTGGCGACATCCTATCCGATTTGACCGCAGGTCTGGTTGGCGGCTTGGGCTTGATACCGGGAGCCAATATCGGCAAAGATGCGGCATTATTTGAAGCCGTACACGGCAGCGCGCCAGACATCACCGGAAAAAATCTGGCGAATCCTACCGCGGTGATCATGGCCGGGGTCATGATGTTGCATCATCTCGGCGAACACGAAGCGGCAGATAAAATTCAAACAGCCGTTGAAAAAGTGGTCAAGGAAGGCAAATTTGTTACGCCTGATCTTAATCCGCAATCGAAATGCGGAACGATTGAAATGGGTAATGCGATTGTTGAGGCAATGAAGTAGCACTATCGTTCCCACGCTCCGGCGTGGGAATGCAGTACGCGACGCTCCTGCGTCGCATGCTGCGATTAAACGTTTTAAACCATCTTCCAGGAATTCCCCATGCTAGAACAATACCGTAAACACGTAGCAGAGCGCGCCGCCGAAGGCATCATCCCCAAGCCACTGGATGCCGAACAGGTCGCCGCCTTGGTTGAACTGATCAAACAGCCTCCCACAGGAGAAGAAGCATTCATCCTCGACCTGCTGGCTAACCGCGTTCCTGCCGGTGTTGACGAGGCGGCTTACGTTAAGGCGGGATTTTTGGCCGCCGTCGCCAAAGGCGAAGTCGGCTCTCCGATCCTGGATGCGGCACGCGCTACCGAATTGCTGGGTACGATGCTGGGCGGTTATAACATCGCGCCGCTGATCGATTTGCTGGATAACGAAGCAATGGCCCCTATTGCCGCCAAAGCGCTGTCGCATACCCTGCTGATATTCGATGCTTTCCACGATGTTCAGGAAAAAGCCGATGCCGGTAACCCGTTCGCCAAACAGGTGCTTAATTCCTGGACGGAAGCAGAATGGTTCACCAGCAAGCCCAAAGTGCCGGAAAAACTGACGGTAACCGTGTTCAAGGTAACCGGCGAAACCAACACCGACGATTTGTCGCCGGCTCCCGACGCGTGGTCGCGCCCCGACATTCCGCTGCATGCCAAAGCCATGCTAAAAATGCCGCGCGAGGGCATCACCAACGCCGAACAGCAAATCGCCGAACTGAAGCAAAAAGGCTTTCCGGTGGCTTATGTCGGCGATGTGGTTGGCACCGGGTCTTCACGCAAATCGGCGACCAATTCGGTATTGTGGTTCATGGGCAATGATATTCCGTTCATCCCCAACAAACGCGAAGGTGGGGTTTGCATCGGTGGAAAAATCGCGCCGATTTTCTTCAACACCATGGAAGACTCGGGCGCCCTACCCTTCGAATGCGATGTAACCCAAATGGCGATGGGCGATGTGATCGACATTTATCCGTATGCGGGCGAAGTTAAAAGACATGACAGCGGCGAACTGATCTGCAAGTTCGCACTTAAAACCAACGTGATTATGGATGAAGTACGCGCCGGTGGACGCATTCCGTTAATCATCGGTCGCGGCCTGACGGATCGCGCCCGTAAGACATTGGGCTTGGAACCAACCACTATTTTCATCCGCCCGGTTGCCGCCAAAGACAGCGGCAAGGGCTATACGCTGGCGCAAAAAATGGTCGGCAAAGCCTGCGGCGTTGCAGGCGTTCGCCCCAATACCTATTGCGAACCGCATATGACTACCGTGGGCTCCCAGGACACTACCGGCCCTATGACCCGCGACGAATTGAAAGACTTGGCTTGCCTAGGCTTTTCCGCCGATTTAGTACTGCAATCGTTCTGCCATACGGCGGCGTACCCTAAACCGGTCGATGTCACCATGCAGCACACGCTGCCGGATTTCATCATGAACCGCGGCGGCGTGTCGCTGCGTCCGGGTGACGGCATTATCCATTCCTGGCTGAACCGGATGCTGTTGCCGGACACCGTCGGCACCGGCGGCGATTCGCACACCCGCTTCCCTATCGGTATTTCATTCCCGGCGGGTTCAGGATTAGTCGCGTTTGCCGCAGCAACCGGCGTGATGCCGCTGGATATGCCGGAATCAGTGCTGGTTCGTTTTAAAGGCGAAATGCAGCCGGGCATCACCCTGCGCGATCTGGTCAACGCGATTCCTTATGTAGCGATACAACGCGGTTTGCTGACCGTTGAGAAGAAGGGCAAGAAGAATGTGTTTTCAGGTCGCATCCTTGAAATCGAAGGCCTGCCGAATTTGAAAGTGGAACAGGCTTTTGAATTGTCCGATGCGTCGGCGGAACGCTCCGCCGGAGGCTGCACGGTGCGCCTGAACGAAGCGCCGATCCGCGAGTATTTGAACTCGAATATCACCCTGCTCAAATGGATGATAGCCGAAGGTTACGGCGATGTGCGCACCCTAGAGCGCCGGATCAAAGCCATGGAAGAATGGTTGGCTAATCCGGTACTACTGGAGGCTGATGCCGATGCGGAGTACTTTGAAGTCATCGAAATCGACATGAGCGAAATCAAGGAACCGTTGCTGGCCTGCCCCAACGATCCCGATGACGTGAAAACGCTGTCCGCTGTGGCCGGAACTAAAATCGACGAAGTGTTTTTGGGTTCGTGTATGACCAATATCGGCCATTTCCGCGCCGCCGGTAAATTGCTGGAAAAACACCAAGGCGCATTGCCGACCCAGTTGTGGGTTGCGCCGCCCACCAAAATGGATCAGACCCAGTTAACCGAAGAAGGCTATTCCAGCACCTTCGACAAAGCCGGAGCGCGTACCGAAATGCCGGGCTGTTCGTTATGCATGGGCAACCAAGCGCGGGTCGCCGAAAACGCTACCGTAGTTTCCACCTCGACGCGCAACTTCCCCAACCGTCTGGGCGATGGCGCTAATGTGTATTTGTCATCGGCCGAACTGGCGGCGGTGTGTTCGATCCTGGGCAAGATTCCGACTTTTGACGAATACATGCGCTATGCAAGTCAGATCAACGAAACCGCCGAGGATACCTATCGTTATTTGAATTTTGACCGGATGGATAGTTATCGGAAAAAGGCTGGCGGTGTAGCCTTGAATTAATAGAGTGAAACTCTGAGATATAGCTCCAGTTGTACTATCGTCATCCCGGCAGGGATTGCCGGGATCCAGAACACAGGGACGTGCTAGAGTGAGCGTATGGAAAAACAACCCTGTGTTTATATTCTTGCCAGTTGTCCTAACGGAACGCTTTATATTGGAGTTACATCCAATCTTATTGGGCGCGTCTATCAGCACCGTCAAAAACTAATCCCCGGATTTACCCAGCGTTACAACATATCCGATTTAGTCTGGTACGAAATACATGAGCAAATGGAGAGTGCCATTTTGCGGGAGAAACAACTCAAAAACTGGTCTCGTGTAGCTAAAAAACGTTTGATCGAAATGCGCAATCCCCTGTGGCAAGACTTGTGGCCCGATTTAGCATTGCCATCCTTGGCTGCTCGGCAACTGCTCCTGCGTTGCTCTACCTCCTGCATCCATGCAAGTCGTGGATCCCGGCACAAATCTGTCTGGAACAGATTTGCATTTACCCAAAGGGTACCAGGCAGGATAGCCTGGCATGAATCCCTGCCGGGATGACGCATTGTTTAAATGCCTATATCTGTAAATAAATCGTCATGCTAAAAAAGCCTTCCAGACAAACAAACGCCGAACCATCCCAACACACATCCGGCTTGCTCGAAACCCAATACAACACCCTAGTAGCCCAAGGCCACATCCAATACGAACCGGCGCAAATCACTGCCCTGCACCACCTGCAAACCTTGCTCGACAACCTAATCGCAGCTGACGAATATAAGCAAAAATCAACGCTGCATAAACTCATCCTGCCCAAACAGGCCAACTACCAAAGCCTCTACATCTACGGCAACGTAGGCCGAGGCAAGTCCATGCTGATGGATTTGTTTTTCGAGGCCTGCCCTATCCGCCCCAAACGCCGGGTGCATTTCCATGCCTTCATGCAGGAAGTCCACGCCTACATCCACCAATGGCGCAGACAAAACAACACCGATGCGATTTCCGCGTTGGCAAAACATATCCGGGCATCAGAACTGCTGCTTTGCTTTGACGAATTCCACGTCTCCGACATCGCCGATGCAATGATCCTGACGCGGCTGTTCAACCGGCTGTTCGAATTGGGTATCGTGGTCGTGATCACCTCCAACTGCCATCCCAACGAACTGTATCATGACGGTCTGCAACGGGAGTTGTTCCTGCCTTTTGTCAGCCTCCTGCAACAAAAAGCCGACGTTATCGAACTGGTTGCAGATCAGGATTACCGGCTCAGCCATTTACACGCGCTGAAGACCACTTATTATTATCCGCTGGATGAGCAGGCCGCTAAATTCGTGCGGGATAGTTATAACGAATTGACCCATTTCGCCCCGCTAAAACCGGGCGCCGTCGAAGTGTTAGGCAGAAAGGTGATGTTGTCGGCGGTACACGGCAATGTCGCCCTGACCTCCTTTGACGAACTGTGCATGCACGCCCTAGGCCCTGCCGATTACCTGGAAATCGGCAACCGCTTCGACATTGTAATCCTGGCTGATATTCCCAAACTGACCATCGAAAAATGCAATGAAGCCAAGCGCTTCGTCACCCTGATCGATGCGTTGTACGAGCATAAAGTGAAACTGATCTGCACCGCCGAAGTACCGGCTCAGGAACTTTACACCTCCGGCGAAGGCTCGTTTGAATTCGAACGGACGGTATCGAGATTAATCGATATGCAGTCGGAGAGTTATTTGCATATTGAGCATGTTGGTCGGTGATAGTAGGCTGGATTGAATGCAATGAAACCCAGCCATGTAAGTCGGGCATACTGTTTGTGTCCGACATCAATTCGCACAAAATGTTGGGCAACGAAAAGATGTTGCCCAACCTGCTAACTTACACAAATCGTTTCGATCAGGGCACCATGCCCCGACAATTAAATTCAGCCCAAAGAACTACCTTATGATTACAAATATCACCCTTTTTTTCTTGTATTTGGTTACAGTTGTTTATCTCGCAGGCTTTGCCCTCACTAATAGCTCAACGCAGATAAAAATCAAAGAAATCTACATGTATTCAGGAACACTCGCCATGCTTGGGTGCATTAGCGAGCTGGCTATCAATAGCTTCTGTAGAGCAATCTTCGACACGCCTCTTTGGATGTATCGGGTGACGCCTGTACACCATGGCGATACCTCGATTTTTGCGTTTTTTCAATGGTCGCTCTATGGCTATCATCTTTACTATGTCCAAAAAAAGCTCCAATCCTTTAAATTTAAGAAGAGTCTATTTTTGCTTTTGTGCTCTCACTAGATGCGTTGTTACTTGAAGCATTTGTAAATATTTCCAGCCTTTATTTTCTTAACACCTTCGTATTTTATTATATCCCTGGAGATCTTGGACATTTGACTACGGTTACTGTATTCCCTTTTTATCTGCTGGGTGGAGCTATACTGAATGGAATCTTTAAACGGTTTTTGAAAGACCCCATGTTCTTCGGTACGCTGAGTTTTTCTATTGCTTTTATTTTTGTGTTTTTATCGTAAAAGAGTCAATAAGTTGGGCATGCTTTTTATACCCAACCTGCCTCATTAATGACCAACCGCCTGATAAAGCTCCGGCGAAGCCGATCCTTCTATAACTAATTCAGCCAACGCGCCCTTATCAATCGCGCGTGTCAGACTGTGATCGACCAGCAGGTATTTGCCGGGAACTTCAGCGGTAAACTCGATCATCACCGCAGAGCCTGGGGCTATGACTGTGGTCTGGACGTTTTTCAGCGGCGGATTCATGATCGCGCCATCCTGATACAAGCTATCAAAAATAGCGCCGATGATATGGAAGTTGGCTGCGACATGCGAGCCGACGCCGACAAACAGGCGGATTTTCTCGCCCACTTTGGCTTTTAAAGCCCGCTCGCCGCTCAGCGAGTTAACCCTGCCATTGAATAGAAAATACTCCGGTTTTTCGGCCAGCATCTTGTCCTTACTGAACGCTTGCAAGCCTTTATCGCCGTACTTGCCGCTGGTGTAAAAATCGCCCTGCATCACGTAAAATTCGCGGTCTACTTTTGCCAAACCCTGTTCCGATTCGACCAGGATCATGCCGTACATGCCGTTGGCGATATGAGTCGGCGCATGCGGACTGGCGCAGTGGTAAACATAAATGCCTGGATGCGTGGCTTTGAAACTGAAACTTTTTTGTTCGCCCTGCTCAACTTGCATTAACGGCGCACCGCCACCGGGGCCGACCACTGCATGCAAATCGATGGAATGCGCCGAGTGACCGTCAGCGGTATGTTGGGCCGCAGTATGCTCGCTATGAGCAGCGCCCGCAGCATCGGGTTTGCCGTGATTCAGGTGTATTTCCACTTGATCGCCTGCCCTGACGCGGATAAACGGCCCCGGCACCTTGCCGTTATAAGTCCAGTATTGATAGGTCACGCCGGGCATCATTTCTGCAACCAATTCGTCGGTATAAAGATCGACACTGACCAGCTGAGCTTGCGTTCTGTTCAACGGAGCCGGTAAGTCGTCGGCGCGGCGACCGATTTCGCTGGCATCGCTTTGAACTGCGCCCGTTGATTCGGCAGGCATCGCATGTTGCATTTGCCCGTCGCCAGACATCGGCATGGAATGCTGCATTTGGCCGCTGCCGTGTTCTGCGATGTTTCCAGCAGACATCGTCTTATGCCTCGCTTTTTCGGCTTGGATGGCTGCGGATTTTTCAGCATTCGCTTTGTTGCTCATTGACTCGTCAGAGGAACAACCGGTGGTCAGGTTGCCTAGCGCTATTGTCAGTAATAGCAAACTGGATGTTTTGTTCATAATTTTACCTTTTGTATTATATGGCAAAAATGGTTTTAGTCCTGTACTTACAATATTACGCAATGACTGAAAAATTTTTACCACGAAGGCACGAAGAACACGAAGATTTAAAGAGTCGTGCATCTAAATTCAGTTTTTAAAGTATCCTCACCCTAATCCTCAGAAACCGCTCAAAAACTTCGTGTTCTTCGTGCCTTCGTGGTTTTTATATTTTTTGCGCATCACCATTTTGTAAATTAACGCCTACGAACGACTTGATAAGGGCGCGTGACGTAGCCTAGCGGAACGCTCCAAACATGCACCAATCGGCTGAACGGGAAAATTAGGAACAAGGTCTGTCCTAAAAACAAATGCAATTTAAAAATGATCCCCATCTCGCTGACTTGATCCGCCGCGCCGCTACGGAAAGTCACGATGCGTTGCGCCCATTCCCCCAGCAGCAGCATGTTGGAGCCGTCATAATGATACAGAGAAATCGGCAAGGTCAGCAGGCCCAGCGCCAGCTGTACGCCGATCAGCAGCAGGATGAAGATATCCATGCGGCTGCTGGTGGCGCGGATACGGGCATCGGTCAGGCGACGGCGTATCAGGATGATGATGCCTTTTAAGCA
>JANYKK010000219.1 GCA_025361585.1 Methylobacter sp.
CTGCCGCGAAAAGGTACTGGCGCTAAATAAGGCGAGTCGGTTTCGATAAGGAAACGGTCGGCGGGCACTTTTTGGGCGACTTCCTGGATTTCCTTGGCGCTGTTAAAGGTGACGATGCCGGAAAAGGAAATATAAAAATTCAAATCCAGGGCTTTTTTGGCAAACTCCCAGTCTTCGGTAAAGCAGTGGATAATCCCCCCTACTTCACTAGCGCCCTCTTCTTCCAGCATGCGCAGGGTATCGTGCTTGGCTTCGCGGGTGTGAATAATCAACGGTTTTTGTAATGCTTTGGCAGCATTAATATGGTTCCTGAAACGCTGGTGTTGCCAGCTTAAATCGCCTTCGCTACGAAAATAATCCAACCCGGTCTCGCCTATGGCGATGACTTTGTCGGGTTGACCTAAAGCGATCAGTTCTTCGACGCTTGGGTCATGCCCCTCGTGGCTGTTGGGATGCACACCGACTGTCACGGATATTTGCGGATAAGGAGATACCAAATCCAGCATTGCGGGATAGGCTTCCAAATCTATCGAGATGCAAAGCAGATGTTCGATTTTGCAGTTTGCCGCTTCTTGCATGAAGCAGGCGAAATCGTTTTGATAAGGGGTCAGATCGATGCGATCCAGGTGACAATGGGAGTCTATTAACATGAGAGATTTGTGCAATAAAAAGCCTGTTGAACAAGGGCGACTGAAGCCGCCCCTACAGACTTACATCGTATGCGTGGAGCGGTCGCCTTCTAAAGAACCAGCCAGATAGTTTTCAATTTTGTTGCGCGACACGCCGCCGTCCTGATCGCTAAATTGCACGCCGACGCCGGTAGCTCTGTAGCCTTCCGAACCAGGTGGCGTTATCCAGATTATTTTCCCGGCGATTGGCAAGCGTTCGGTTTCGTCCATTAAGTTGAGCAGCATGAACACTTCCTGCCCCATTTCATATTCGCGGTTGGTCGGAATAAACAGCCCGCCGTTGGTGACATAAGGCATGTAAGCTGCATACAGCGCATTTTTATCTTTGATTGAAAGGGACAATATGCCTTGTCCGGCCCCTGCATCTGCCATGGTCATTTACTCCGGTTAAGTTCGTGCCATTGTATTAAAATTTCTTCAAACAGCAACTGCTTGTTGATTTGGGTATCCAGCCGCTGCCGACCTAACAATAATAGATCATACAACTTATAAAGTCCTTTTAATTCTAGTCGTTTGGACAGTTCTTGCAACTGCTCGTTCAAATCCGGGTTATATAAATTTTCGACCTGAGTATGATAAAAACATTTAATCAAATCGATGATCCAGGATGTAACCCAGAATATCAACGGCGCTGCCGGTAGCTTTTGCCAGTCTTCGGCGATAATGACCGGGGATTGACGTTGTTTTGCTATCGCCATCCAGGCCTCGAAGCATTCATTGCGCTGGATTAATGTCTTGTCATTGGCATAATCCAGTGCCAGCAAGGGCGCACCTTGTGCTAAAGACACAGTGCAAAACAAATCTTCTCTTTTTGAAAGCGGAGATTTGTCTTGCAGCCAATCGACTGTAACTTCCCTATCGGGCGTCGTTACTGCCAGTTTTTGGCAACGGCTGATGATAGTCGCGGGCAGTTTGGCCGGTTTTTCGCTGATCAAGATGATGCTGGTGCGCTCGGTCGGCTCTTCCAGGCATTTTAAGAAGGCATTGGCCGCCGCATTGTTCATCATGTCAGCCGGATTGATGATGACAACGCGATACGTTTCAAACTGGGGCTTTAAAGTTAGCCGGGTAATCAGACTGCGTATCTGCCCGATGCCGATGCCTTTGCCGGGCTCTTCGGGCTGCACCTCTATAAAGTCGGGATGGGTGTTGGCATTAACCAGCAAACAGCTGCTGCAACGACCACAAGCCATGCCGTTGGCTTGCGGTATTGTGCAAAGTAAAGCAACGGCGAACTGCCGGGCCAACTGCTGCTTGCCCAAGCCTTTATTGCCGATAATCAGCAAGGCTTGGGGCATGCGTTTTTGCGCTATATAACTGCTTAGATGCTCCCACTGTTGCTGTTGCCAGGGCAAGGTCATTTTACGGTTCCATGCCTAGTGGAAGTCGGGCAATTTAAGGAACACAACCCCAACAATGTGCGAAGGACATCGGTAATGGCACTTTGCACATCGGGCAGCGGTTGGTTGGCTTTGATCAGTTTGATGCGCTCCGGGTACAATTCGGCCTGCAACAAATAAGCCCGTCTGACATTTTCAAAAAAACTGATTTTTTCCGACTCGAATCGGTCAAATGCGCCGCGTTCCCTGACCCGTGCTATGCCTATCTCAACCGGCGCATCCAGCAACAAGGTCAAATCCGGTCTTAACGGGCCTTGCACCAGGTTTTCCAGCCATTTAATGGTGCTGATTTTCATGTTCCTACCTCCGCCCTGATAGGCGTAGGTAGCATCGGTAAACCGGTCACACAACACCCATTTTCCGTGGGTTAAAGCCGGTTCGATAACATGCTTGATATGCTGGGCTCTGGCCGCAAACATCATCAATAACTCGGCTTGCTCTGAAATAGCCTCGCTTTTATTATCCAACAACAATTGTCGTATTTTTTCGGCTAATGCAGTACCGCCGGGTTCCCGCGTGACCACAACAGCAATATCATGCTGTTCTAAATAGTTTTTTATAAAAGCCAGATTGGTGGTTTTGCCAACCCCTTCCCCGCCTTCCAATGTAATAAACTTGCCTCGGCTCATTTCTTATTCCTTTGAAATTCGTCAACGGCCGCATTATGATCTTTTAAGTTCGCTGAAAACACATGCGTACCGTCACCACGGGCTACGAAATAAAGGCTCTCCCCCTTATCTGGATGCAACACGGCATTAAGCGCTTCGCGCCCCGGCATGGCTATCGGCGTTGGCGGCAAGCCGCTAATCACATAGGTATTGTACGGCGTGGCGGTGGTCAAATCTTTGGATTTAATATCGCCCTGATAACTGTCGCCCATGCCGTAAATGACCGTAGGATCGGTTTGCAGCAACATGTTTTGCTCAAGCCTGCGGATAAACACCCCTGCTATCAGGGGCCGTTCAGCCGCTGCCCCGGTTTCCTTTTCGACTATCGAGGCAAGAATCAGAGCTTCATAGGGCGTTTTAAACGGCAGGTCTTCCGCCTTTTTAAGCCATTCCTGCTGCAATACCTGCTGCATTTTATCGTAGGCTCTTTTTAATACAGATAAATCGGAGGTATGTTTCTCAAAGAAATAGGTATCGGGAAAAAGCAAGCCTTCAGGGGATTGGGCATCAGACTGGAGTTTGCTCATTAGGCTCTGAAAACTAACGCCGTTTAAGCTGTGCTCAAGATTGGGGTTTTTCTCAAGTTCATGCCATATTTCCTTAAAGCTCCAGCCTTCTGGAAAGGTGATCGCATGCTGCTTGGTTTTTCCCTGCACGAATAGGGCTAATATTTGGGGGGCAGTCAGGCCGGAGGTTAACTCATATTCACCGGCTTTAAGTTTCTTGAGCGCATTGCCCTGTAGGGCAAAAACTTTAAACCAGAACGGCTTAACCGCCAGCTTTTGGGCTACCAGCTTATCGATAATGCGGTTAAGCGAGTCGCCTTTTTCAATTTCGATGTAGACCGTTTGCCCAACCTGCGCAGGTTGGTTTATCGCGCCCTGGTAATCCATCCACAACCAGCCGCCTGCAAAACTTAAAACCAACACGGCAATACCGATGATTTTGTGGTTGAGTGTTAAATGCCTCAGCGATCGCATCATTTTTGCCGCTTGTTGAGCATGGATGAAGCCCATAAATGCCTTCGCAAAAATACCGGCTCCCCGAAACAACCACTCCTTGTATTGCTTTAGCTGATGCATCCTGCCTCCTTGCTGTCATCGCTGGCAAACCTGTTCAGCCAGCTTTGAATATTTTTGGT
>JANYKK010000223.1 GCA_025361585.1 Methylobacter sp.
GAATATCAATTATAATGATGCGTTATATTAGAAAAATCTAACTGCGGTTTTTAGGCCAATGGGTTTTATTTTGCTTTTCTCAGAAATTTTAGTTGTCGTCAGGATAAAAAATAATGCTAGTTGCTTGGTGAAGCTGTAAAAGATGAATGCCTTAAATCCTATTGGTGTTTTCGATTCCGGCGTTGGCGGCTTGTCGGTCTTGCATGAGATTCGCAGGGCGTTGCCGGGCGAAGATCTGCTGTATGTGGCGGACTCGGCTCATGCACCGTACGGCGACAAATCCCAGCAGTTTATCGAAGCCAGGTCGATTGCGATTACCGAGTTTTTACTGAGCCGGAATGCCAAGGCCATTGTTGTTGCCTGCAACACGGCAACCGGCGCGGCTATTACAACGTTGCGTTCAAGATTCTCCATGCCGATTATTGCGATGGAACCAGCGGTAAAGCCTGCGGCTATGAACACCCAATCAGGGGTAGTCGGAGTTTTGGCGACCAGCCGGACATTGGCTAGCGATAATTTTGTGAAGCTGTTTGCGCGATATGGCGATGATGTTCGGATATTGGGTCAGGCGTGTCCCGGTTTGGTTGAGCAGGTGGAAGTGGGCGATCTGTCGGGCGATAAAACCCGCGTATTGCTTGAGCAGTACGTGCTGCCATTGCTGGAGCGGGGGGCTGATACGCTGGTGTTGGGCTGTACGCATTATCCGTTCTTGGCGCCGTTGATCCGGGAGATAACGGGTTCCGGGGTGACTGTGATTGATTCTGCCGCCGCCGTGGCACGGCAACTTCACCGTCGGCTAGAAGTTGCTGAGTTGTTGGCGGATGGGGCTAGGATCGGTACGGAATGTTTTTGGACTAGCGGCGCGTTGGATAAAGCGCAGCCGCTGGTTGCTCAATTATGGCAGGCGGATGTCGAGGTACGTAGCCTGCCATCAGACATAGACGTAGGCCGGAATAAGCCTGTTTGAGCGACAGCGAGAACTGGCGTTTCCGGCAAACTCTCATCCTCGGATCTGCCGGAAAAGCTTCCGCTCCTGCTCACGCTCCTTACCTACATCCATGTAGGCAACGCCACCTCGCGCTATGCTTGGGTGGTCTTATTCCGGCCTACGTCGATTTGATCGAAACTGTTTACTTGCCGGTGCTCGGCTTGCGGGTCTGGCGAGCTGTCCCTCACCAACCAGAGGGTTTCAAAACCTGCGGCTTTGGCCGCATCCAGTTCTTCCTTAATATCGGATAAAAACAGCAACTGGTTTGCCGGTATCGCAAGCTGTGCGGCGATGTTGCCGTACGATTGTTGTTCTTTCTTGCCGCCGATATGGGTGTCGAAGTAGCCGGAAAATAGTGGCGTCAAGTCGCCGTATTCGGTATGCGCGAACAACAGTTTTTGCGCGTAAACCGAGCCGGAAGAATAGATGTATAAATCCAGGCCTTTAGTTTTCCAGGCTTTGAGGTTTGCAGCGGCATCGGGATACAGATGGCCCTTGAAATCGCCTTGTCGGTAACCGGCTTCCCAGATCAGGCCTTGCAGGGACTTTAACGGCGTGGCTTTTTTGTCTTCGTCGATCCACTGGATCAGTTGGGCGATGATTTGTTCGATGGACAGTTCCGAGCCGGTTTCTTTGCAGACATCGTCCAGCAACGGTTTAACTTGCGGGTCGTCTGCGTGGCTATGGACATAGTCGGCTAAGTTAGCCCGTGCATAGGGAAACAGCACATCCTTAACAAATAGGATCGACGAGGTCGTGCCTTCGATATCGGTGACGATGGCTTTAATCATGATAGTGCGGCAACGTATTGGTCGAGCGTAGGGAAAGATGCGGAAATGTCGCTGCCGGTAAAGTCGGCCACCCAGCCGTCCGGCGTGGTAAACAGGCGGATGCATTTAAATTGGGGATTTTCGCCCATATCGAACCAGTGCGTGGTGTTGGCCGGTACGCTGATCAGATCGCCCTGCCCACACAGCACGGCATAGACTTTACCTGCGACATGCAAGTAAAACAGGCCGCGACCCTCGATAAAAAAACGCACTTCAAAATCGGCATGGGTGTGTTCGGCCAGAAACTTCTGCCGGAACGCGGCTTTGTCGGGATGATCGGGATTTAAGCTGATTACGTCAACGGATTGAAAAGCGTACTGCTGTTTCAGGCGGTCGATGGAATCGCCGTAGGCGGCCAGCACGTCATCCTGGTCGGCATCGGCGGCGAGTTCGCAGTTGGCCGTCCAGCGCTCGAACTGGACGCCTATCGCATTCAGCCGGGTTTGGATGGCGGAAAAATCGGTGGCTGTTTCGCCCTGTTCGGGTTGGTTGTCGGGGTAAACGGTTAATGCGCTCATATTTATTGGCTCCTAATAGCCATAGGTAATTCTGAAAAATCGGTCAGATGTGATATTAACGTACTACGTAGGGCGACCGGCCGGTCGCCCCTACATTGCCCTACCTCCTGCATCCATGCAGTCGTAATTCACAATCAAATAAAAACTCCAGCGCCTCAAGATGACGCAACGTTTCCTGTACCGAACTGCCCCAGGTATAAAGCCCGTGTCCGGCAATGATGTAGGCATATATGGCATCGTGTTTGTCGAGGTATTGCTCCACTTGCCCGGCTAGGCGGGGGATATTCTGGTCGTTGGCAAAAATCGGGATCACAACCCGGCTTTCGTGGGTATCAATTCCGGCTAGGGCTTTTAACAGCTCGTAATCTTCCAGCGCGATTTCTGATTTAAAAAGACGCGAGCACAGCGTGGCATTGATCGAATGCGGGTGCAATACCGATTGAACCGCTGGGAAACGTTTGTACAGCGAGGTATGCAGTAGCGTTTCCGCAGACGGTTTTTTACCGTCCAGGGAGTTAGCATCAGCATCAATCAGCATAATATCGTCCAGCTGCAACTGGCCCTTGTGTTTGCCGGAAACGGTGATGGCGATATTGCCGTCCGGCAGCCGTGCGGAAAAATTGCCGCTGGTTGCAGGCACCCAGCTTTTGCTGTCGATGAAGCGTCCGGCGTCGATCAGCTGATTGGCTAGTTTGTAAAAGTCTTCGGTATAGGTCATGTCGATTAACGCTTGTTTAGGGCTGGTTCCCAGAGTCGTCATACCGGCATGGATGCCGGTATCCAGTGCCATGGATGGTAACTCTTGAACCTCGCCGTTGCTTGGAAGCACTGGATATTAGCGAACTTTCACATCCTTGTGCCTGGATTCCGGCATCCCTGCCAGAATGACGGTGTCTCGCAGGTACTTGTGTATAAAGATGAGAACTGGAGCTTCGGAACCAGCAAAAGCCCTATGTTCTATTCTTTAATCTAAGAAACCTTAAACCGGCGCGGACGGATGAGGTATTTTCCATTCCTCCGGCGCTTGCCAATCTTTCACCCAGGCGGCAAGTTCGGAGGCTGGCATCGGTTTGGCAATGCCGTAACCTTGTGCATGGTCGCAGCCCATATGCAGCAGCGCGATGCCGTGCTCTATCGATTCCACGCCTTCGGCAATGACTTGTCGCCGGAACGATTCGGCCAGACCGATAACGCCTTGCACGATAGCCAAATCATCCTCGTCTTCCAGCATATCACGGACGAAAGTCTGGTCGATTTTTAGCGTCTCGACCGACAGATGTCTGAGGTAACTGAGCGAGGAATAGCCGGTGCCGAAATCGTCCAGCGCAAACTGTACGCCCAGCGCCTGACATTCTTTGATGACTTGGGCGGTCAGCGTTAAATCGGATAAGGCTTGGGTTTCCAGTATCTCCAGTTCAAAGTCAGTTGGTTTGATCGCGGGGTAGCGTTCGAATGCGTAATAAAGTTGCAGCACAAAATCGTCCATTTGCAGCGATCTGGCGGTAATATTAACGCTGATTTGAAGATGCAAGCCCTGGCTTTGCCAAGCTTTCATGTGTTGCAGCGCCTTGTCGATGACCCAGGCATCGAGCCGGGCTGCAACGTGATGGTTTTCAAGCAACGGCAGAAAATCGCCCGGCAGGATCAGGCCGCGTTCTGGATGTCGCCAGCGTATCAGCGCTTCCGCGCCAAACACGATGCCTTGCAGCATATCGACCTTGGGCTGGAAAAAAAGCTCGAATTCTTCATTTTCCAGCGCCTGTTCAACATGCGTTAAAGCCTCACGATGCGCATGGAGTTGACGATCCAGCTCCAGGTTGTAAATATGGAAGCAGTTTTTACCCTGTTGTTTGGCTTGGTACATGGCCTGGTCGGCATGCCGCAGCAGCGTATCCGGGTCGGTGTTGTCGTCTGGAAAAATGCTGATGCCGATACTGGCCGATACCGAGACGGCATGGTCTTTAAGGGTAACCGGCATACTGATCGTTTCCAGCAGGCGATGCAAGGTGATTTCGCAGTCTTCAACCTCATTCAGTCCGAGCAACAAAAACACAAACTCATCGCCGCCCAGACGGGCGATAGTATCGCCTTCGCGCAGGGCGTTTTTAATGCGTAGGGCAATTTCGATTAGCAGCTGGTCGCCCGCTTCATGGCCTAGTTTATCGTTAACCGGTTTAAATCCGTCCAGATCGAGATAACCGACCGCCATCAAACAATTGTCGCGCTTGGTTTGGGCAAATGCCAAATGCATGCGGTCGGCCAGTAAGATCCGGTTGGGTATACCAGTCAATGGGTCGTAGTGGGCAATAAGCTCCAGCTTGCGCTCCTGTTCTTTAAGCTGGGTAATATCGGAAGAGGTGCCGATGTAATGGGTAATGTTATCCTGAGGGTCGGTAACCGCAGAAATGGTCAGCCATTCGGCAAATATTTCACCGTTTTTTTTGCGGTTCCAAACTTCGCCGCGCCAGAAACCCTGCCGGTTGATGGCTTGCCACATAGCCTCGTAGAAATGGACATCGTGAAGTCCTGACTTGAGCAGGTTAGGTTTTTTACCCAGCACTTCGTTCCGGGAATAGCCTGTTATGGTAGTGAAGGCCGGATTTGAATCGATGATGTTGCGCTGCGCATCAGTGATCAGGATACCTTCCTGAGTGTTGGCAAAAACGCTGGCGGCCATGCGTTGCGCTTCTTCAACTTGTTTACGTTTGCTTATTTCGCGCCGTAACCGCATATTCCAGCCGACAATAAAAGTAAGCAGCAATAATGCTGCCGCAGCATAGAGCAGAAAGGTTTGGGTTCTTACGCCGGGCTCATACTTCAAGCTCATCCACCGATTCTGGATGGTTTCTTTTTCAGCCTCGGGGATGTCGGCCAGTGCCTTGATAAGCAAAGTTGCCAGTTCAGGGTTAGCTTTGGTGGCGGCCATGCGATGGTGGCTTTTGTAATTTGTATCCCCGGAGAATCCGAGATTAAGCATGCCTTCCCGTTTAATCGCGTAATTTGCCGAAGCGGCATCGCCTATATAGGCGTCCGCCTTGCCGCTACTGACCATGTTTAAGGCATCTTGTACATTTTTGGCAGGAAGCAGTTTTATTTCAGGATGATCATGTCTTAACAGTTCCTCGATGAAGTAGCTTTTTTCCAGCGCCACCTGTTTGCCGTCAAGACGATCCAGCGTACCGATGTATCCGTTATTACTGTCACCGATAATGATGGCAGGGGTATTCAGATAAGCGTCAGTAAAAATTAAATAGTGCTCACGTTCGGGTGTTTTATTGGCGTCGGAAATCATATCCAGCTCACCCCGCTGCGCCATTTCAATAACTTCAGCCCAGGATTTATTCTTGATTACGTCAAACTTTACGCCCAGCCGTTGTTCGATCAAGGCCATATAGTCCGCGCTCAGGCCGACGTAATTGCCGTTGGCGTCGACCCATTCGTACGGCGCAAAATCCCGGTCTACGCCAAGGCGGATAACCGGATGCGCCTTTAACCAAGCTTGTTCCGCCTGGGTGAAATGGAGCCTGCTTGGCTGTTCTTGTCCATAAACAAAGCCCTTCAGATTATCTGTTGAACTGACCAGTCCCAGTTGTCGATAGGTGTCGGCGATGCGTTGAAAACGTTTGGTGTCGGTGTGGCCGATAGCGACGGTCTCCGGCAAAATCATCTTAACCGTTTCCTGTGCTTCAAAACGCAAGTGCTCGGCAGAAAGCCGGTTGCCGGGATTGTATTTGTCCAGAATGATCCGGATCAATTCGTCCTGATGTTTGAGCGCATAATCCCAGCCTTTGAGCGAGGCACGCAAGAAACGTTTAACTCTGTCAGGATGGTTACTTATTTCCTGTTCCGTGGTGAACAGGTTGTCGCTTAAAAAATCCACGCCGTAGTTGCGAGGATCAATGATATTGATTTCAACGCCGCGTTTTTTGAAGTAATCGACCTGATCGGTCAGATAACCCACCATGGCGTCGGTTTTGCCGTTGATCAGGTCGTCGGGATTAAAGGTATTATCCAGATGGGTAAATTCATTAGTGGAAACGCCCGCTTCATAAAGCATGGCCAGCAGCGGCGCATTGTCATAACTGTCCTCCATGACCCGTTTGCCCTTAAGCTCGTAAGGGCTAACTATGCCGGAATCTTTTAAAGTAAGATAAATCAGCGGACTGTGCTGGAAAATGGAAGCCAAAACCACCACCGGTTTGCCGCCCAGTCGTTGTTCCAGCAGGCCGGTATCGGCTACGCCGTATTGTGATTCATTCTTTAGAACCTGTTCAATGTTGCTGATTTTGGGGATACGTTCAAGTATAGAGACATCGAGCTTTTCATCAGCGTAAAAGCCTTTTTCCTTGGCGGCGTAGTAGCCGGCAAACTGAAAAGAATGCAGCCATTTGAGTTGCAAAGAGATTTTCTCGACGGGTTCCGCCAGTAAAGGAGATGAGCAGAGCGCCAGGCACAATAAAGTGGCCAGCCGGAACAGGGGCATAAGCATCAGTGAGTGAAAGTTGGTAATCTTAGCATTGCAGTATAGTACGCTTGTAATTTAGTGCTTACGATTTTCTTTTACAAAAAAGGGGGTCGTGACGTTAGCGAAAATAGAGTTGATTGGAGTTTTATAAATGTTGATTTTAAATCAAATGCACTTATAGTTGCTTAACAAAAAACACTAATCCTTAACTTAAAGAGTCTTTCATGCAGCATTTTCGTCTTTCTTTTATTGTCACCGCAGTTTGTTTGGCAGCCGCATTTTATTGGGCTGGAATAATGGGCGTTTTTATCGCTGTTATTCTAGGCGTTCTTGAAGTTAGTTTATCATTTGATAATGCGGTTGTTAACGCATCTATTCTAAAGCGGATGAATGACCGCTGGCAGAAGTACTTTTTAACCTGGGGGATTTTGATTGCCGTTTTCGGCATGCGCCTGTTGTTTCCCATCGTGATTGTTTCGGCGGCCACCGGCATCGATTTTATCGGCGTAACCGAGATGGCGTTAGAAGACCCCGCGACTTATGCCAAACATTTAGACGCATCGCATGTGCAAATTGCGGCTTTTGGCGGCATGTTTTTGTTGATGGTGTTTTATTCGTTCATCTTTGATGAAAATAAGGAATTACACTGGCTGGGCTATATAGAAAGAAAAATGTCCTCGTTCGGCAAGCTCGAAGCGATTGAAATCATCATGGCCTTGGGGCCGCTGTTAATTTTCCAAAATTACCTGCCGCTGGAAATTCGGTTGGATGTAATGGTTGCCGGTGTCGCTGGGGTTATCCTGTTCGTTATCGTGGACAGTTTTGCAGCTCTGTTCGAGCACGAGGAAGAAGGCGAACAGGTCGTTGCGACGCTTAAAAAAAGCGGCATGATGAGCTTTATTTATCTTGAAGTGCTGGATGCATCGTTTTCATTCGACGGTGTGATCGGCGCGTTTGCAATCACCCAGGATGTGGTTATTATCATGTTGGGGCTGGCTATCGGCGCGATGTTTGTGCGAAGCCTGACCGTGTACTTGGTGCGCAAAGGCACGCTGGATGAATATGTGTTTTTGGAGCATGGCGCTCATTATGCGATTGGGGTATTGGCAGGCATTATGCTGGTGAGCGTAATTCATCATATTCCTGAAGTTGTGACTGGCTTGACCGGAGCTATATTGATAGCGTTGTCGGTGATTTCGTCGATTAGTTACAGGAAGCGGGCGGTCTAATATTGTTCTACTTTCGAGGGTGTTTGGGTGACATCACCAGATGTGGTGCTGTCTCCAGCATTCAACCCTCCGGGATGTGCCATTAAGCATTGATGGTGTCTCGTAGCGGACAACCGATCGACTGTTAATGTTACATCTATTTTTACAATGCCTTAAAAGCCAGCTCGACGCGGGTGCCGCCTGCCGCACTGACGCGGCTTAGTTGAAGCCGCGCTTTATGCAGATCGGCAATCTCCTTGACGATTGCCAGCCCCAAACCGCAACCGTCGCCGGGGCTTCCTGGGATGCGATAAAACCGCTCGAACACTTTGTCCAATTCATGCTCGGGTATGCCGGAGCCGTCATCTTCGACGCTCAGGCGAGGCGATGGATCGCGCCCGACTTTAACTATAATATTGCCTTGGTCATGGCCGTAACAAATGGCGTTGTCCAGTAAGTTAGCCAGCAACTCCTGCAACAAAACCTCATCGCCGCGCACGTACAACGGCTGCTTTAAACCTTCAAAGCTGAGTTCCATGTTCCGCTGCAAGGCTTTAGGCACCCAGTCCATACAGGTTTCTTTAGCCAGTTTGCATAAATCGACCTGCCGCAACTCATAATCGCCATCGATGGGTTCCGATCTGGCCAATATCAGCAACTGCGTGGTCAGATGCGACATGCGGTCGGCGCAACCTTCGATCTGAATCAACGCAGGTTTCATCGCAGACAGGTCTTGTTCACGCTGCGCCCGTTCGACTTGCAGCTTCAGGCCCGCCAGCGGGGTGCGCAATTGATGCGCGGCGTTGGCGATAAAGCGTTGCTGGGTTGCGATGGCTAAGCCTAAGCGTGCCAGCAAATCGTTGATGGTATCGGTCAGCGCCCGCACTTCCAAAAAAACATGCCGCTCTGGAATGGGCCGTAAATCGCGCGATGAGCGCTGGGCGATTTCATCGGCCAATGTGTGCAAGGGGCGCAAGCCGCGTTTTACGCCCACGACCAGATAAACGCCGGCCAGCAGCACCAGCACCATCTGTGGCACCAGGTCAGCCAATAAAATATCCATCATCATGCTGCGCCGTTTATTCAAGGTCTCCGCAACATGGACGAATACCTTTTCCGAGCTATGCTCAGGCGCAATCTGCATGGATACCACCCTGACCGGTTCGCCATACATCTCGTCGTCAAAGTAAACGGGCCGCGTCCAATCGGTTTCCAGATCAAACGGCTCGGGAATGAATTTGTCGCCCGCCAGCATGCCTTGTTCTTCCGAGATGATCTTAAAATAGGTTTTGTCCGATTCGTCCCATTTGAAAATCTCCAGCGCGGCGGGAGGCAATTCAACGAACACCTTGCCTTTGCGCACCTTGATTTCCTGGGTTAATGACCGCGCCGAATCGAGCAGCCAGCGATCATAAGCCACGTCGACATGATGCAGTGTGACAAAATAAGATAGGACGGACTCTACGCTGATAAAGAAAATCAGCGGAACGGCCAAGCGTAAAAGAATCTCGGTTTTGAGGCTGCGCTGTTTAATCATCTGCCCGTTCCAGCAAATAACCGAGTCCGCGCACCGTCCTGATCACCGCGCCATACGGTTCGATGCGTTTGCGCAATCGATGCACGTAGATTTCAACAGCATTATCGGTCAGCGCGTCGCCGTCCACGGCCAAGCGCTGCGCAATGCGATCCTTGCTGACAACCTTTCCGGCCTGAATCAGCAGGATTTCAAGTACGCCGTATTCCCGCGCCGACAGGTTAATGCTCTGACCGTCGACCAGAACCTGATGGTTATGGGTATCCAGCGCCAGGCGGCCGATTACAATATCGTTGCTAAAGCCGCCGTAGCAGCGCCGGATCAGCGCATGAACCCTGGCTTCCAGTTCCCGCAACTCAAAAGGTTTGGTCATATAATCGTCAGCACCCTGTTCAATGCCGCTGATCCTGTCGTTGACGCCATCCCGCGCGGTCAAAATCAAAATCGGCAACGGAATTTTCCGGTTGCGCAGTTTGCGCAACAGTTCCAGCCCATCCATATCCGGTAGACCCAAATCCAGTACGATCAAATCGAAGTCTTGCGCCAGCAGCAACTGTTCCGCGTAACCGCCGGTCGTAGCGGATGTCACCGAGTAGCCGCTATCGCTCAAGGTATGCGTCAATCCATCAGCCAGAACGGCGTCGTCTTCTATTAATAAAATGTTCATGTACTTGGGATGTTACGAAAGGTTGTTGAAAGGTTAGGGGGCTAGGATAAGTGTCGCCAACATATACAGTGAAATCTAAAATTCCTAATAATATGAAAACATTAACCAAAGAATTACAAACAGCCATCACGCCAGCAATGGCCTTAGACTTATTGAAAGAAGGCAATAAACGGTTTGTAAACAACCTTAAAGTAAACCGCAACCTGTTGCAACAGGCGAATGAAACCTCCGATGGGCAACATCCGTTTGCGGTTATTTTGAGCTGCATAGACTCCCGTACCTCGGTGGAGTTGATTTTCGACCAGGGCTTGGGCGATGTACTGAGCGTTCGTATTGCCGGTAATATAATTAATGAAGATATTCTAGGCAGCATGGAGTTTGGCTGCAAAATAGCCGGCGCCAAAATAATTGTGGTTTTGGGTCATACCAAATGCGGCGCAGTAAAAGGCGCTTGCGATCATCTGGAAATGGGCAATTTGACTGCGCTGTTAAGCAAAATCCAGCCTGCTGTTTATGATGAACAAACCGTTACAGTCAACCGCAATTCTAACAATGAAGAATTTGTCGAAAAAGTAGCCGCCATTAATGTAAGAAGAACAGTACATGCCATTATGGAGCGTAGCCCTATTTTAAAAGAAATGATTCAAAGCGGCGCAATCGAGATCATCGGCGGCAATCATGATATTTCTAACGGCGAAGTCAGTTTTTATGACGATACGTTAATTGTTGCCTGAGAATTACGTACGCCCAATGGCAAAATGCAAAAAATCGGCACGAAAAAGCTCATGTGCAGCCAATTGGAATTCCCCTATTTAAGCGCCAAAGGATTATTAACATGATACTCAAACACGC
>JANYKK010000232.1 GCA_025361585.1 Methylobacter sp.
CCTGGCGCAGGAAAAGGAAGACAACAAACAAGAGCCGGAGCAAAAGAAGGCGGCGCTCAAAACTATTATTGACGACTACAACCGCCAATACGGCAGCAACCACAGCATCAACGACTTCGACCTCTACTATCAGGACGTACAGCAGCGCATCAAGGATCAAAAATACAGCAACGCCGACTACCCGCGCCTTAACAAGATCGACATCATTATCGTGGTGGATATGCTGCTGACCGGCTTCGACTCCAAATACCTCAACACCCTGTACGTCGATAAAAACCTCAAACACCACGGCCTGATCCAGGCTTTGTCGCGCACCAACCGCGTGCTCAATGACAGCAAGCCCTGGGGCAACATCCTTGACTTCCGCTACCAGGAAGACGAAGTCGACGCCGCCATCAAACTGTTTTCCGGCGCAGCCATCGACCGGGCGCGGGAAATCTGGCTGGTCGATCCCGCGCCGAAGGTGGTGGAAAAATACAAGGCAGCCGTGGGCGAGTTGGAGAAATTTATGGCCGCCAAGGGGCTGGCCTGTGAACCCTCGCAAGTGGTCAACCTCAAGGGCGACACCGCCAAGGCGGAATTCATCAACCACTTCAAAGAGGTGCAAAAGCTCAAGACCCAACTGGAGCAATACACCGACCTCGACGAACAGAGCAAACAAACCATCGAGCAGCAACTGCCCACCGACACCCTGCGCAGCTTCAAGGCCGCCTATCTTGACACCGCGCTGGAACTCAAGCGCAAGCAGGGCAAAGGCGATGACACCGACCCTACCGTGCAACAACTGGAATTCGACCTGGTGCTGTTCGCCTCCAGCCTCATCGACTACGACTACATCATCGGGCTGATTGCCAAATCCACCCAGAAAACCGGCAAGCAGAAGATGACCCGCGCCCAGCTGATCGAGATGATCAGGAGTCATTCAAATCTTGAGAGTGAACGAGAAGATATTGTCGCCTACATCAATAGCCTGAAAACCGGCGAAGTCCTGAATACAAAAGAAATCAATGAAGGATTCCTGGCCTTCAAGGCGCAAAAGGCCGCGGACGATTTAGCCAAAATCGCCGACAAGCACGGCTTGCAAACCGCCGCCCTGCAAGCCTTTGTCGATGCCATCATGGGCCGCATGATCTTCGACGGCGAACAACTCACCGACCTGCTTAGCCCCCTGGGGCTGGGTTGGAAAGCGCGGCGTGAAGCCGAGCTGGCCTTAATGGCAGACCTGGCGCCTTATCTGAACAAGCTTGCGGGTGGGCGGGGAGATAAGATTTCGGGGCTGAATGCGTATGAGTAAGCAGGAGAAGTCAGGTAGGGTGCGCACCGCGCACCTTTTCGGTGCTAAATTGCGTTGCGGACTTTGGCGACCGGAATCAATTGCCCGATGGGGTATTTTGAAATACCCTGGTTATCCTGATATTCGGAAATGGTGCGCGGTGCGCACCCTACCTGCTTATCTGCAAAAACTTGGCAGTGGGCGCGAGATTTCAGGGTTGAATGCGTATGAGTAAGCAGGATAAGGAGAACAACGTGGTTTTGCCCAATAAGTTAAACATCACCCACCAAATTGAGCTGAACAAAGCCGAAGAAAAAATCAGCAAGCAGAAGGCCAAGCGGCTATTTGAAAGCGGCGACATTAACCGCATGGAGATTGGCAGCTTCAAAGGGCTTGCACAAATTCATGCGTATTTATTTAGTGATATTTATGAATTTGCAGGAAAACTCCGCGATGTCAACATCGCCAAAGGCAATTTTCGTTTTGCACCACTCATGTACTTGTCGCAATCGTTAGAACACATCAGCGCGATGCCGCAACAGACTTTTGAGCAAATTATCGAGAAATATGTCGAGATGAATATCGCCCACCCCTTTCGCGAGGGCAATGGCCGTGCCACGCGCATCTGGCTGGATTTGATACTAAAAAGCGAAATCAAGCGGGTGATTGATTGGAATGCGGTGGACAAGGCCGACTATCTTTCCGCCATGGAGCGCAGTGTTGTGAAAGATATTGAAATTAAGCACCTGTTGAAAGCCGCCTTGACCGAAAAAATCAACGACCGGGAATTATTCATGAAGGGCATCGACATCAGCTATTACTACGAAGGCTATAGCGAATTTAGGGTTGAGGATTTGTAACATGCCCTCGTCACTGAATAAACGCGGCTTGGTGTCGGCGCTACGCTTTCCTGAGTTTCGAGGTAAGTCGGAGTGGTCAGAAAAGGAATTGTCCCAAGTATGCGAGGTGAATCCTTTCGCAAATGGTTTGCCTGAAATGTTTGTGTATATTGACCTTGAGTCTGTTGAGATGGGGCAGTCAGGCAGGGTGCGCACCCTGCTCCCTTGGTCAGGGGGAGGATTAAAACCATGATTGACAAAATTTTCAATCGCCCGGAATACACTAACCGTCGGCAAGACCTACGCAACAACGCTACGCAGCCCGAACAACAACTCTGGACCATAATTCGCGGCAAACAGCTCGGCGTTAAATTCCGTCGCCAACACGGCATCGGCCACTACATAGTCGATTTTTATAGCCCTGAATGTAAGCTGGTGATCGAATTGGACGGTGATAGTCATTACACCGAAACCGCCCAGCAACAAGATGCGCAACGGGATGCCTATTTACAATCTGTGGGCTTGCGGGTTTTGCGGTTTACCAATCAGGATATTAACCGGAACATGGCTGGCGTGTATGAAACGATTAAACGAGTTATTGATGATAGATAACCCCCTCCCGACCTCCCCCTTGTCAGGGGGAGGAGCATTGCCCCAATTTCTTCTCCTGGTAAGGAAAGGAGCGTTATCCCAATTCCATCCCTTGGCAAGAGGAGAAGTATTGTCCCAATTCCCTCCCCTGGCAAGGGGAGGGTTAGGGTGGGGTTGTCTAAAAGCCCTCGAAAACGGGCTATCGCGCAAC
>JANYKK010000290.1 GCA_025361585.1 Methylobacter sp.
GGCCTCGTCGGTGCTTGAGGCATTGGCCAAGCGGATGCCGTCGGTCGCGCATCGGAAAGCGGGCGACAGGCTTACCGACATTACCACCGGGCAGGTCAATATCGGCGATACCTTATTAATACTGCCGCATGAAATCTGCCCTGTTGACGGCACGGTTTTGGACGGCTCCAGCACTATGGATGAATCCTACCTGACCGGTGAGCCGTATATGATGTCGAAAGTCAGCGGATCGCAAGTGCTGTCCGGCGCGATTAACGGCGATTCGGCGCTAACGATTCGAGCGGACAAGCTGGCCGTCGATTCGCGCTATGCCAAGATCATGGAGGTGATGCAGTCGTCCGAACAGTACCGCCCGAACATCCGGCGGCTGGGCGACCAGCTGGGCGCGCTGTATACGCCGTTGGCGGTCATCATTGCGCTGAGTGCCTGGGCGGCCAGCGGCGATGTGGTCCGTTTCCTGGCCGTGCTGGTCATCGCCACGCCATGCCCGTTGCTGATCGGCATACCGGTCACTATTATCAGTTCGATTTCGTTGGCGGCACGGCGGGAAATCATCATCAAGAACCCGGCTATACTCGAAACCATCGGCACTTGCCGCACGGCGATTTTCGATAAAACCGGCACCCTGACTTATGGGCGTCCGTCGATGACGGCGCTGATTCCTGGCGAGGGGCATAACGGGCAGGAAGTGTTAATGCTAATTGCCAGCGTGGAGCGCTATTCCAAACACCCGCTATCCCGCGCCATTGTTAGCGTGGCGGAAAAATCGGGGTTATCGTTATTAAGTGTGACCAATATCACCGAGTTGCCGGGTGAAGGGCTTAAAGGCAATGTGGACGGAAAACTGCTTCATATTACCAGCCGCAAAAAGTTTGTCGAGCAACACCCTGATATGTCCGATGGACTGCCGCCCGTTACCGGCGGACTGGAATGCGTGGTGCTGATTGACGATGTTTACGCCGCGACTCTGCAATTCCGGGATGAGGTGCGCACCGATAGTTCATCATTCATCAACCACCTGAAGCCCAGCCATTTGTTCGACAAGGTGATGTTGGTATCCGGCGACCGGGAATCGGAAGTGCGTTTCTTGGCCGATTACGTCGGCATTCAACACGTTTATTTCAGCCAAAGCCCGGAGCAGAAACTGGAACTGGTGCGTGCTGAAACTAAAGCGGCAAAAACCGTGTTTCTGGGCGACGGCATCAATGACGCACCTGCGCTGACGGCTGCGACCATTGGCATAGCATTCGGCCAGAATAGCGACATTACCGGCGAATCGGCAGATGCGGTGATCATGGACAGTTCGCTGTTAAAAGTCGATGAGCTGTTTCATATCGGCGAACGGATGCGTAAAATTGCGCTGCAAAGCGCGGTGGGCGGCATGGCGCTGAGTTTGATAGGCATGGTATTTGCCGGGTTGGGCTATTTGACGCCGGTAGCCGGAGCCATAACCCAGGAAATCATTGATGTGCTCGCGGTACTGAATGCGTTACGGGCCGCCATTCCGCCGAAAACGCTTTCGGATTTTTAACAAAGGAGATCCCATGTTACCCCATCATCACGAAATACACAGGAGCCATCGCATCGGCTGGCTGCGCGCCGCCGTGTTGGGCGCGAACGACGGCATCGTGTCCACGGCCAGTTTAATCGTCGGCATTGCCGCTTCACATGCGACGCATAACGATATAGTCTTGGCCGGTGTAGCGGGCTTGGTTGCCGGGGCGATGTCGATGGCAGCGGGCGAATACGTATCGGTCAGCTCACAAGCCGATACCGAACAAGCCGATTTAAAGCGTGAGCGCAAAGAACTGGATGAAGATGGGCATCATGAGCAAAAAGAGCTGGCAGCCATCTATGTATCGCGCGGACTCGATCCGGTGCTTGCCGAGCAGGTCGCAGTACAATTAATGGATCATGATGCATTGGGCGCACATGCCCGCGACGAATTGGGCATATCGGAAGCAGGCAGCGCAAGGCCCATTCAGGCGGCGCTGACCTCGGCGGCTACGTTTGCCGTTGGCGCGGTGTTGCCTTTGTTGATAGTCCTGTTTGCCCCGGATGCCGATTTGATCGTGCTGGTGTCATCTGCATCCTTGCTGTTTTTAACCTTGCTGGGTACATTGGCGGCCTATAGCGGCGGTGCAGGCATCATTAAAGGCGCTTTTCGTGTCGCTTTCTGGGGCGCATTGGCTATGGGGTTGACCGCAGCCGTCGGTTCCTTTTTTGGAACAGTTGTGTAGCCCATCGTGAATTGGCAGGTTTACATCATCCTTTGCACCGATGACTCACTTTATACCGGCATCACCGTTGATGTTGTCCGGCGCTTTAATCAACATGGCGACAAACAAGGCGCCAAATATTTTCGCGGCAGGCAGCCCAAACAGCTGGTTTATGTCGAAACAGGCCATGATCGTAGCTCTGCCAGTAAACGGGAAATCGTCATCAAGAAACTGCCCAGGCTTGAAAAGTTGCAGTTGCTGGCTTCTGGTAGCAACGAGGCGGGTTCAATCCGTTATGAACTAAATGAAGGCCACTCACCACGAAGACACGAAGGGCACGAAGAAAAGACAGAGTAAAAACTTCGTGCCCTTCGTGTCTTCGTGGTGAATTAATCAAAAACAAAATATGAATCCCAAACAAATATTCGACCAAGAGTGTAGGCAGTGCAAACGGCTGGATGATTTCCTGTGTGCAGTCAAACAAAAGTACCCCGACTACCACGCCCGTCCGGTAGCTCCGTTTGGCGACAACGCCGCTCAATTGCTGATAGTCGGTCTGGCTCCCGGCATGCATGGAGCCAACGCCACAGGTAGGCCGTTTACCGGCGATTATGCAGGGCTGCTGCTTTACGAGGCGCTTTACGATTTCGGTTACAGCAACCAAATAAAATCAGAGTCATTGACCGATGGCTTAACGCTTAAAAACTGCCGTATTACCAATGCCGTGAAATGCCTGCCGCCGCAAAACAAGCCGACCCATGCCGAGATCAATCAGTGCAATGCTTATTTGGCCGCCGAATTAAAAACTTTGCCGGAGCGGTCGGTCATATTGGCATTAGGTTTGGTCGCCCATCAGTCGGTATTAAAAGCCTACGGGCTGAAACAAAGCAGCGCCAAATTCGCCCATAACGCCCAGCACAGCTTGCCGGGTAGTCGTACGCTGATCGATTCGTACCATACCAGCCGATACAACGTGCAGACCAAGCGCCTGACCAAAGAAATGTTTGCCGATGTTTTTCGTACCATTGACGTTAAGCGTAGGGTGTCGAATTGAATAGCCTGAATAATAGGATTAACATAATGATGCTATCATTAGTCTTATTACCGGCCTATTTCGCTAAAGGTACTCAATGAAAAATATAATAGTTTTATTGGCGCTAGTCTTTTTTATCTCGGATTGCGGTGCCGATGCTAGAATTTTAGAGCAATTAAGGTCGCATTCGAGTGCCAGAGCTAAACACAGTGTTTTAAAAAAGCATAAGTCGAAGAAAAAAGTTAAGCATGTAGACTGCGTCGTAAAAAAAAACAAGCCGAAAGAAATAGTGACCAAAGCAGATCTGGATATTAGAGATGATCTTGCTTATTTACCTAATGAGGACAAACCTTTTACAGGCAAGCACGAGCAGTATCACTCAAATGGCAAGAAATATATCGTGACGAATTACAAAAACGGTAAGAAAAACGGCTTGCTTATCATGTGGGATGAATACGAGCATCAAGTAGCTCAATTAAGCTACATAGACGGTGAGCCAAAGGATTAAAGCTTTGGAGCGATAAAAAGCAGGGCAGTCCATAGACTGTTGTTGGGATTGTGGTGTCGAGGAACGCTCATTTGCCGAGTACACACTTTGAAGAGTGCGTAGTAAATTCTTCTCTCTAGCTAGGGGCGTTTTGGTAATAATGTGACTCTTTGTTTCAATTGGTCGGGACGATAGGATTTGAACCTACTACCCCTTGTCCCCCAGAACCGTAAATTATCGTTTTTTAAGATTCAGTGAGATTCAAAAAACAAATAATTACCCTTTAATTTCATTGCGTTGATTACTATTATTGTTTAACGAGGTACAATAAGATTTATTGAAATCCAGAAAAATTGTTATACCGGATGTTATACCGGAAAACACGAAAGGTCAATCATGGCGTTAAACAAAATTACAGACATGGCCTTTAGGAAATTAAAGGCAAACGACAAAGTTCAGATTATTAGCGATGGCGGTGGCCTGATTATCCGAGTCCGAGCGAAAAACGACGGAGGGGCAATATCGTTTATGCTTTCATACCGGCTAGAGGGCAAACAACGGCAAATTACTTTGAAGGCTAAAGGGTTAATTGATGCACGAAAGGAGCGCGACGTTTACAAGGAATTGGTAAAACAAGGCAAAGACCCCAGTATTGAAAGAACATTACAGATCGAGCGAGACCGAAAGCAACAGCTCGAAGAGCAAGAGGCTATAGCCAAGATCAATGCGCGGGTAACGGTCAATGATTTATTTGCCCGCTGGCATGACATCGACTTGATTAACCGCAAAGACCGTGCCGAAATAGGCAGAATGTTCAATAAGGATGTGTTGCCCGTATTAGGTGGCTTGTTTGTCGAGGATGTGAAGAAAGGACATATCAGCTTGGTCATTGATAAATTGAAAGCGCGGGGTGTAAATCATTTGGCGAGGAATCTTTTAAAGCTAATGCGCCAAATGTTCAGGTTTGCCGTTAGTCGTGACGTTATTGAGTTTGACCCAACAGCAAGCCTTAGCGTGTCAAAAATGACCACCACCCCCACCGAACGTGACAGAACTTTAAGCGAGATTGAAATCATAGCATTGGCGCGACAATTACCCGGCGCTAATTTATTGAAATCTACCGAGTGTGCCGTCTGGATTGCCTTATCAACAATGTGTCG
>JANYKK010000312.1 GCA_025361585.1 Methylobacter sp.
AGAAACTATTCTGCGTGCATAGTTAATTATTTTTAGATGGTTGGAACGATGTTTGCTTGTATATTTATGATTCTAGTTTTAAGGTAAAGGAGAGCTGTTATGGATCGTAGTCTATATATTGCAATGAGTGGTGCCAAGCAGACGTTGTTGGCGCAAACGGCAAACGCCAATAATTTGGCGAATACCCAGACCACTGGCTTCAAATCAGATTTGGAGCAGTTTCGCAGCAGACCGGTGACGGGCGCAGGTTTTCCTACCCGGGTATTTGCGATGAATGAAAAGCCGTGGACCGACTTTTCCACCGGTGCGATGCAGACGACAGGCGCTGACCTGGATGTGGCGATTAACGGAGATGGTTATATAGCCGTTCAGGGGGCCGATGGCAAAGAAGGGTATACGCGTGCCGGTGATCTGCGAGTTACCCCGGAAGGTTTTTTGCAGAACGGAGCGGGTTTGAAGGTGCTGGGGCAAGATGGCCCGATCACTATTCCGCCTGCGGAAAAGCTGAACATAGGCCGTGACGGCACTGTCAGCATTATTCCGTTGGGTTCGGGTAACGCGACCACTTTGGTAACGGTTGGCTTGATAAAACTGGTTAAGCCGGATGCGGGTAATTTAGAAAAATCGGCTGATGGTTTGCTGCATACTAAAAATGGCAAACCGGTGCCAGCTAGCGCCGATGTCAGTCTGGCACAGGGCGTATTGGAAGGCAGCAACGTGAATGCGCTTAACGCGATGGTGGATATGATTGATCTGGCGAGAAATTTCGATCTGCAAACTAAAGTGATGAAGACTGTCGTTGACAACTCTGCGGTAAGCGCCAAGCTGATGCAAATGGGCTAGTTAAACTTTCAGTAGGATTCATAACCAGAAATGCCGAGCCTAGCTCGGCTTTTTTTATGCGGGTTCCCAAGCTCCAGCTTCCTGTCCCGCGAAGCTGGAGCTTCACCTCCAGAATTCCCAAGCTGGAGCTCTCATGGTTATACACAAGTGTCTGCGAGACACCGTCATTCTGGCAGGGATGCCGGAATCCAGACACAGGGATGTGAAAGATCGCAGACATCCGGCGCTTCTAAGCAATATGCGAGAATCGAAAGTTTCGGCAATTGCTCCTGCATCCATACAAGTCGACCATCCATGCCGGTATGACGACTCTTGGACAGAGTTGTGTATAACGACGAGAGCTGGAGCTTGGGAACCAGCGAAATCAGGATTTCACATCAGTTTGAATCGCACCCTTACGGCGTTTCAAAGTAAAGATGGCACGGATCATGCTTTGTCTTTCAGTAAGACAATAAATTGGCACTTAGGAGAACATCATGACAGAACGCGCATTATGGGTAGCTAAATCCGGTCTGGATGCCCAGCAAACAAGAATGGCGGTTATTTCCAATAACTTGGCAAACGTCAATACCACTGGATTTAAACGGGGCCGGGCGGTATTTGAAGACCTGATGTACCAGAATATCAAGCAGGTCGGCGCCCAATCCACGCAAAACACTATACAACCGACGGGTTTGCAGTTAGGAACCGGGGTAAGAACGGTTGCAACCGAAAAGTTGCATACGCAGGGCAATATTCAGCAATCAGAAAACCAATTGGATGTGGCAATAAATGGCCGGGGCTTCTTGCAAATTCTGATGCCGAACGGCGATACCAATTATACCCGTGACGGTTCCTTAAAATTAGATGCAACGGGTCAGTTAGTCACTTCAGACGGATTAACGTTAAATCCGGCGATCACCATACCTCAAGACGCGCAGAGCGTCACTATCGGCTCTGACGGCACGGTAACCGTAGTTCAACGGGGTATTGCTACGCCGACCGTAGTAGGGCAAATTCAGACCGCCAATTTTATCAATCCCACCGGGTTAGAGGCGATCGGCAGCAACCTGTATCGGGAATCCGGTGCCAGCGGTGCACCGATAATTGGAACACCGGGACAAGGAGAGTACGGAACGTTGAATCAAGGCTCATTGGAAACCTCCAATGTTAATGTTGTAGAGGAGCTGGTCAATATGATTGAAACGCAACGGGCTTATGAAATGAACTCTAAGGCTATTTCAACAACTGATCAGATGCTGTCTTTTGTGACGCAGCAGTTATAAGTTAGGAGCGATAGCATGATGACTCAAAGACTAGGTTTAAAAAAGAATGGCGGGTTCTGTGTCATTGCTGTCGTGCTGTCGATGTTACCGGCTTGTACGCCGATACCAATGAGGGATCCTGCCTTTGCGCCGGTTGCGCCTTCAGACTTAAGGCCGCCGGTACAAAACAGCGGATCAATCTATCAGTCCGGTTACGATACCCGCCTGTTTGAAGATCAAACGGCAAAAAGGGTTGGGGATATTCTGACTATTACATTGCTGGAGAAAACCCAGGCGAAAAAGGCTGACGATCTTAATACGAAAAAAGAAAACACGATGACAGCTGAGGCACCCTCGATGTTTGGCATCGCGGCAACTACATTGACAGGACAGAGTCTTCAAAGCTCACTGAAATCAGCAAAGGAATTTAAAGGGACGGGCGCTGCCGATCAAAGCAACAGCTTAAGCGGTAATATTTCCGTTACGGTGGTCGAGTTGTTACCCAACGGCAATTTAAGTGTACGCGGCGAGAAACGGGTTACCTTAAATCAAGGGGATGAGTTCATCCGATTATCCGGCATCGTCAGACCGGTTGATATCAACTCATCCAATATCATCACCTCAGATAAGGTGGCCGATGTAACCATTATGTATGTAGGCGAGGGTGCGATGGCCGACGCTAGTAAAATGGGCTGGTTGGCAAGGATTCTTAATAGCGCCTGGTTCCCATTCTAAGATAAGGATTTTGACATGAACACACTATACAAA
>JANYKK010000346.1 GCA_025361585.1 Methylobacter sp.
GAATTATGGAGTTCAAGTGCCGAGTCACTTGTTAAAGCTGCACTCATGAAAGAATGGCCTTGCCCGAAGTAATCGTAGATGTAAAAAAGACAAGATTAACGTGAGCACTTAGGGAAGCGCTGATTTAATCCTTCGACAAGCCCAGGATGAACGGTAACGTATTGATTCCGTTCGTAGTGAGCTTGTCGAACCATGGACAAAAATAATTTGTTCAGCGTTTCCTTAGACCATCACTAAATTAGATTAGGTGTAAAACGGCTTCCAACTTTTTCCACTTTCAGTATTGGCTTTTTCAAACAATTAAGCCTGTAAGTTTTTTAATATCAATAACTTGGTAATTGTTACTGGAAAAACTTGAACGCTCTTTTTTTGCAAAAACTGGAAAATTTCCACGATGTTTGACAGGCAAAGGCTCATTTTGTCTAGTCAGTGTAAAGAATCATAATAAAAAAACAATCATTCAGAGTTTTTTTAATTAAAAATGGCTACAAAAATAATCATCATTCAGATACAATTCAGTCGGTGCCAAAGAGGTACCACAATTTGAAATTTAATTACAATAATTTTATTTATAGGATATGAAGATATGAAAACCACATTACAAATCGTAGGTATCATACTTACAATGTTCATGCTAGGCACTCCTGCTGTATCTCAAGCATATACAACGGGTAAACATAACAATAACAAAAAAGTACATTCATCAATGGGAACGGCAACAAAATCAACCGACCCAGCAACAAAACCAGCGACAACACCACCAAAAAAGTAAGTAGGTAATGACTGGGGGCAGCCGGGGAGTCGCTGGTTTTGCAAAAGCTTTTTATGGGCATCCTTGCCCAACAAGCGACAAAAGCTACGCGATCGCTAATACCCGCGACTGCCCCCCAGTCATCCTGCTTCTTTCGTTGAATACCCACGAGAGGCGCCACTTACACGATCAACAAGATTCAACGAAGTACAAAAAACCCGCAAGTTATAGGCTTAGTGGGTTTTTTATTGCCCAATGAAATACAGTAAAAGGTTCGTTGACATAAGGTGGCAAAGGCTAAGCCAAACTTTGGTGCTTAAATATTAATGCTTTAAGGCAGGCCGCATAACGATTCCACGGCTTTATCGAAGCGGTGACTATGGGAACGGTACTGTTCAATACCCCAAGCCGAACGGGACATGTCTCCCCGTCCGAAACATTTGCCTTGGTTAATCGTAACAATTTTGCTTAAGTATCGAGGAAACGTTAGGAGCGGGACTGCAAGCCCCGCTCCGCTTGCTGTTACATGATTTATTTTTAGTAGTATTTGTTTTTCTTTTTTTTCAAATCTGACGTTGCAGCCGGTTTCTTTGCAGCCTGAGATGTCTTGTTACTACATTTAGTATTGCATTGGCTCTTATCCACGTAACACTGATGTGTCGCTGAATCCAATCGTTGATTACATTCACAAGGCTCTTTAACAGTACCGCCACAAGCGCTATCTGCATAAGCAAATGATGTATTAAAAATTAGCAACACAATACTTAATTTTAAAACCATTATAATCTTCATGAGTACCTCTATATTTTTATTGTTATTAGTCGAATAGTCACTATATACAAATAGATGCGATACCGCAAACAGAATCAATGGTAGTATCAATGGAGTCAGATTATGATCCCATTGATACGTTTAGCTCGTAATATATGTGGAATATCATTCGCGATTGATTGATGCGCTACTACGGCTCTAAAAGCAATTAACATTTTAGCTGATATTAATCTAGACTTATGATCAACCATCGAATCTCTATTGAGTAAGGTGGCCACTTACCACGCCTTTTGGCATGGATTTAATACTTAATTTTAACGATAGAGATTTTATGAAAAAATTAACTTATATTTTTGCGCTAGCCCTAATATCTAACTTTGTTTATGCTGACGCCTCGCCTGAAAAGGCCTTTTTAGCACCTGCTAAAAAGGCTGCGGCTACACATGTCAAAAAGGCTGCAAAGGTCGCACCAACACCTGCTGAACCTGCAAAGGTAGTTGCACCAGCGCCTGCACCGGCTGCGACACCCGCACCAGCTCCAGCAGCACCTGCGGCACCAAAATAATGTAAAACTGTAAGACGGACTAATTGTGATGCAGGTTAGCCGTTAGGCTATCCGTTGCAACTTCGGCTGGCTATCATTGGCGTTGTGTGCTGCCTCGGTAATTGCTCCTGCATTGCTCTATCTCCGGCGTAATCCACATGGATGTGGTGAATGCTGATATTGCACGAGCGAATATCTGTCCATACAATCGTGGCGCTAAACTGTCTTACGAAATATAAGCTAGCTATAGGCCGAACGATCCTTGACATTGCTGAAGTGGGCCTATAGAATGTACTCAGCTTGAAATAGTTTTTACCGTTATGCTTATCTCTACGAAGTTCATCTGCAATTGTTCGTCCTGTTATCATTAAGTAATTCTCTAATTTCCCGGCTCCATCAGCCCTTAACAAGGCTTTAATTACTAAAAACTTAGGATTACACAAAATGACTACAGGTATCGTTAAATGGTTTAACGCCGAAAAAGGCTTCGGTTTCATTCAGCAAGAAAACGGCCCGGATGTTTTTGTTCACTTTCGTAACATTAACAGCTCAGGCTTTAAATCTCTTGATGAAGGACAAAAAGTGCAGTTTACTGTTACTCAAGGACAAAAAGGCCCGCAAGCAGAAGAAGTAACAATCATCTAATTGCTGACAAACAAACCGCAACTCTTTCGGGGGTTGCGGTTTTTTTATGCTTGTCATATTTTGCCGCTATATTCCAAAACGCTTTTTACGCCGTTAAATCCAACAGGCATCTACGCAATATTTCCAGCGGCGGCGATCCTCCCGATGCTTGTCCGGCACGGCGCATCTCTTCCATAAAATCCCGCTCGCCAGCCGCTCCCTGATGTTTTCTTTGGTATAAAGCTCACCTCGAGGATTAATGGCATGGGCGTTTTTGGCTATCACTTCAGCAGCCAGCGGAATGTCGGCGGTAACCACCAGATCATCTTGCTGCAAGTGTTTGACGATATAATTGTCCGCCACATCAAAGCCACCAGAAACCCGCACCGCACTGATAACCTTGGATGGCGGCAGGGTTAAACTATGATTGGCCACTAGCGTCAGCGGCAACTGCTTTCGTTCCGCCGCTCGATATAAAATGTCTTTAATCTCATTAGGACACGCGTCCGCATCAACCCAAATTTTCATTGCCTACAGGGATGTAGGTAAGGGGCGAGAGCAGGAGCGGAAGCTTTACCCAGCTCCGCGCTCTGTTTATTTTACTGCAAATGTTAATATAGTGCGGTATAATGCTCTGATAAACAAACACATTTCTCCGCGCTTTTCGCGCATTCTATATCTACAACAGGTAAATCCATGTCCAATGATGTTTCTACATTACCCTCTTTTAGCGATTTAGCTCTGATTGAACCGGTGCTAAGAGCGCTGAAAGATGTCGGTTATGAAACACCCTCACCCATACAAGCACAAACCATCCCGCTCCTACTGAAAGGCAAAGACGTACTGGGGCAAGCACAAACTGGAACCGGCAAAACCGCCGCTTTCGCGTTGCCGATTTTATCGCGCATCGACCTCAACAAAAAAGATCCGCAAGTACTGGTACTTGCGCCCACCCGAGAACTGGCCATTCAGGTAGCAGAAGCGTTTCAACGTTATGCCTCGCACTTGAAAGGCTTTCATGTACTGCCGATCTACGGCGGACAAGACTACAGCACCCAGTTGCGCCAGCTAAAACGCGGCGCTCATGTGGTAGTCGGCACACCGGGCCGGGTTATGGATCACATGCGCAAAGGCACGTTAAACCTGAAAGGGCTTAACTTTCTGGTGCTTGACGAAGCCGATGAAATGCTGCGCATGGGCTTTATTGACGACGTGGAATGGATACTCGAACAAATTCCTGAAAAAAGACAAATCGCGCTGTTTTCCGCGACCATGCCGACGGTGATCCGCAAAATCGCCCAGCAATACCTGCATGAACCCGAACACGTCACCATCAAGGTCACCACTACCTCCGCTGAAAACATACGCCAACGCTATTGGATGGTCAGCGGCGTACACAAACTGGATGCGCTGACCCGCATTCTGGAAGCGGAAACTTTTGACGGCATGATTATCTTCGTCAGAACCAAAACCGCAACGGTTGAACTGGCAGAAAAACTCGAAGCACGTGGTTATTCCGCCGCCGCGATTAACGGCGATATGTCCCAAGCCTTACGTGAACGCGCCATTGCCAACCTGAAAAACGGCAAACTGGATATTTTGATAGCGACCGACGTTGCCGCACGCGGACTGGATGTAGACCGCATAACCCATGTCGTTAACTATGACGTTCCATACGATACCGAATCTTACGTGCATCGTATCGGCAGAACAGGACGTGCGGGGCGCACCGGGGACGCCATTTTGTTTATTGCACCCAGAGAAAGAAATCTGCTGAATAATATTGAAAAAGCGACCAAGCAAAAGGTCGAGGAAATGGGCCTGCCTTCAACCGAGGTCATCAACAATAAGCGTATTTCCCGTTTTAAACAAAATATTACCGACACTCTGGGCGCGGAAGAGCTAGGGTTTTTCAGTCAGCTGCTGGAACAATACCAACAAGAGCACAATGTAACCGCGTTGGAAATAGCCGCCGCACTGGCAAAACTGGTTCAAGGCGATACGCCGCTGTTAATGCAAAACCTGCCTAAAAGAGCCAAAGACAGTCGCGACGACAGACCATCCAGGGACGATAGGCCATCACGGTTTGATAGATCTGACCGTCCGCAAAAAGACCGCAAACCAAAACGCGCGTTCGGCGGCGCCGACATTGAAATGGAAACTTACCGGATTGAAGTCGGTCACAACCACGGCGTAAAACCCGGCAACATCGTCGGAGCCATAGCCAATGAATCAGGCATTGACGGCGACCATATCGCCCGAATCAGAATCCAGGACGACTACAGCACCGTCGAGTTGCCCGCTGGCATACCGAAAGAGTTATTCGAGGAATTGAAAAAAGTCAGGGTAGCCGGTCAGCAGCTCAATATATCCAAAATGGGCGAAGGCACTAAAAAACCGACTAGATCAGATGATGGCTTTAAAAAGCCGGTCAAAGCTGACGATGTCGTTAAAAAAGTGGATAAAAGCAAGAAACGGGTAGGCTCAACATCCAGACGGGCTAAACCGAAAGACGCTGATTAATCTACAACTCTGTGGGCGACCCGCCGGTCGCCCCTACATTCCAAATACAAGTGCCTGCGGCTTTTTCAATGGCCTCAAGGCGCTGCTGATGTGCAATCAACTCCTCTTCCGTGCAGCGTATGACTTTTAAGGCGGGACGATCCGCTGACAAGTATTTAACCTCGCTACCCACAACCGACTCCTCCTGCCTGCCCTGCCCTTCATCCAGCAATGAAGACTGTCCGCCGGTCATCAACAAAAACACATCGGCCAGAATCTCGGCATCCAGCAACGCGCCATGCAGATCGCGGTGGCTGTTATCGATGCTATAACGCTTGCACAACGCATCCAGGCTGTTGCGCTGCCCCGGATGTTTTTTCCTGGCATAGGTCAGCGTATCGAATACTTTGCTGTAATCGGTGACCGTTCCGGTTCCATTATTCAGCCGCGAGAATTCGTAATTAATAAAGCCGACATCAAACGGCGCATTATGAATGACCAACTCAGCGCCCTGAATAAAGGCAATAAAATCCTCAACGACACCCGCAAAAACAGGCTTATCGCCCAAGAACTGATTGGTGATGCCGTGAACCTCAATAGCCCCGGCATCAATGATCCGCTCGGGATTGATATAGGCATGGAAGCGCTTACCGGTTAAGCGGCGGTTAACCAGCTCCACGCAGCCGATTTCGATGATCCTGTGCCCTTCCTGCGGATTTAACCCGGTCGTTTCGGTATCGAGAACTACCAGTCTGTTTGTAAATGTTCGCTTATCCACACGCTACCCTAGGCTTAAACTAACCAATAACTTCCATGCCGCCCATATAAGGCCGCAATGCCTCAGGAATACGGATGCGCCCTTCGGCATCCTGATAATTTTCCATCACTGCAATCAGGGTTCTACCCGCCGCCAAACCGGAGCCGTTTAGGGTGTGCGCCAACTCGGGTTTGCCGGTTTCCGGGTTGCGCCAACGGGCTTGCAGGCGGCGCGCCTGGAAGTCTTTGAAGTTGCTGCACGATGAGATTTCCCGATAGGTGTTTTGTCCCGGTAGCCACACTTCCAGGTCGTAGGTTTTGCTTGATGAAAAGCCGGTATCGCCTGCACATAGCAACATCCGGCGGTAAGGCAGGTTGAGTTTTTTCAACACGGCTTCGGCGTGATTGGTCAGCTCTTCATGCGCCCTGGCAGAGTCTTCAGGCTTTACGATTTGCACGATCTCGACTTTTTCGAATTGGTGTTGACGGATCATGCCTCTGACGTCACGACCATAGGCACCGGCCTCGCTGCGGAAACAGGGACTGTGGCAGACGAATTTAAGCGGCAGGTCTTTGGCGTCGATGATCACGTCCCTGACGATGTTAGTGACCGGCACTTCGGCTGTCGGAATCAGATATAAGGCTGGATCGTCACTGGCCTTGAACAGGTCGGCTTCAAACTTGGGCAACTGGCCTGTGCCGCGCAAGCTGTCGGCGTTGACCAGGAAAGGCACGTAGGTTTCGATGTAACCGTGTTCGGCGGTATGGGTGTCGAGCATCAGCTGGATAATGGCCCGTTGCAAACGCGCCAGCGGCCCGTTCAATACCACAAACCTTGCGCTGGCGATTTTGGCACCCAGCTCAAAATCCATGCCTATCTTTGCGCCTAAATCGACATGATCTTTGGACTCGAAACCGAAGCTCGGGATGTCGCCCCAGCGGCTGATTTCGAGGTTATCGTCTTCGCTTTTGCCGTTCGGCACGGACTCGTCAAGCAGGTTGGGGATGCCTTCCATCAAGGCAGTCATTTTCGCCTGAATGTCGGACAATTCGGTTTCCGCGGCTTTCAGCTCATCGCCCAGATGCTGAACCTGATCCAACAGCGGCTGCACCTCTTCGCCTTTGGCTTTGGCGATGCCGATGGCTTTCGAGCTGCTGTTGCGTTCATTTTGCAATTCCTGGGTTTTAACCTGGATGTCTTTGCGCCGTGCTTCCAGCTCGGAATAATACTCAGGGTTAAAATCGAATGAACGTCTGTTTAGTTGTTCCTTAACAAAATCAAGGTCGGTTCTGAATAAGCGGGGATCTAACATGATTGCGTAGTTACCTTTAAATAAAATTGTGTAGTTGACTTCGCGCCGCTGGAGCGGCGCAGACTGCGTTCCCACGCCAGAGCGTGGGAACGATAATCCATCCCCCCTAGCCCCCTTTTTCAAAGGGGGAACTTTGTGTGGGTTATGCTGCTGAGCTGATGACCTCCCCCTTTGTAAAAGGAGGACTGAGGGGGATTATATCTGCCTGCCCACCAGCAAGCCCATCCAAATCACCATAATACAAATCAGGCCATTGCCGACAAAAGTGCCCAACATTAAATTCAAATTGGCGTCGAACGAAAACCCGTGCTCTACCAGATACAGCAGCAAATACAAACCGGACAGGGTTAAAAAGACGCCCACCAAGACCACTGTCAGTACGACGCGGTATTCCACGGCTAGCGCCACTTTATGCAATAAAATAGTCGCGAGGATGCTAATCAAAAAAGCGCCTATCGCGTTGATAGTCATTAACGCATAAGGGATCATGCCTCCCGACCACTGAATAACGCCATCCGAATAATAAAACAAGCCTCTGCCGCATAGCAAACCGATCCAGATCGCCAATACACAGGCCGTCACGCTGGTGAATATATTTAGCGCCGCTTTGGTTAAATTGCCCTGTTCTATCAGATAAAACGTTTCCAAAGAAAACGTGGAGAAGGTAGTGAATGCGCCGATAAAACCGACCAAAATGGCCGCTCGATATTCAAAGGTCATGGTGATGCGCTGCTGCATCAACGATTCGGTCAGCAGGCCGAGCATAAACGAGCCGATCACATTGACGACTAACGTACCGTAGGGAAAACCACGCCCCAGCCACTGATAGATGCCAGAAGACACTAAAAAGCGCACTACTGCTCCGAACGATCCGCCCAATGCAACTGCCACTATTTCATTCATAAGCTAGTACCTGATAAAGTGCTCGCGGTAATAACGCAGCTCTTCGATAGATTCGATAATATCGTCCAACGCTTGGTGTGACGACTCCTTTTTAAAGCCCGCCCTGACTTCGGGTGCCCATCTCGCAGCCAGCTCTTTAATCGTTGAAACGTCGATATTGCGGTAATGAAAATAGGCTTCCAGTTTGGGCATGTAGCGATACAAAAAGCGTCTGTCCTGGCCGATACTGTTGCCGCAGATCGGCGAGGTCTGCTCCGGCACCCATTGTTTGATAAACTCAATCGTTTGCTGTTCGGCTTCTGCATCATTAACAGTGGAAGCCTTGACCCGTTCAATCAAACCGGATTGTCCGTGGTGATGCTGGTTCCACTCGTCCATTGCCGCCAATGCCGCATCCGACTGATGCACGGCCAGCACCGGGCCTTGGGCCAGGATATTCAAATCTTGATCGGTAACAATTGTAGCAATCTCGATGATCAAATCGCTGTCTGGATTAAGCCCGGTCATTTCAAGGTCTATCCAAATAAGATGCGATGGGGCCTGCGCCATTTGTCGATTCCATTGTATATAAGTGGGCGGTTAGTGTAGCATTGGCCAATCTGTACGTCTAACTCTTAAACTTTGAAGAATCCAGCTTATGAATAGCTTTACCATCGTCTTTTTAATCGCGCTAACCCTTTCTTTTTCAGTCCAGTTTTGGCTGTCTAAACGACACGCCGGTTACGTTGGCAAGCACCGCAACGCCGTGCCTGAAGCCTTTAAAAACACCATCTCGCTGGAGGCTCACCAAAAAGCTGCCGACTACACGTTGGAAAAAAGCAAGCTGGGCGATATAGACGGCATCATCGGCGTTATTTTGCTATTAGCACTGACCCTAGGCGGCGGCATTAATTTGGCTTTCGAATTTTGGGCTTCCTCAATTGAAAATCCGTTGATCGCAGGCTTGGCTGCTGTTGCCAGCGTGTTCCTGGTCATGACCTGGGTAGAAATCCCCACCAGCGTCTACCAAACCTTTGTGATCGAGGAAAAATTCGGTTTCAACAAGAGCACCCCGAAACAATTCATCCAAGATCAACTGCTGCAACTGGTTTTAGTCACCGCTATCGGCATGCCGTTGCTGGCTTTAATCCTGTGGGTCATGGACAGCATCGGTTCGCTGTGGTGGCTATGGGTCTGGGGCATCCTGATCAGCTTTTCGCTGCTGATGAGCTGGCTCTACCCAACCCTGATCGCGCCGTTATTCAATAAATTCACCCCGATGGAAGACGGCTCGTTAAAAGACCGTATTCAGAGCCTGCTTGCCCGTTGCGGCTTTAACAGCAACGGCATCTTCATCATGGACGGCTCCAAGCGTTCGGGCCACGGCAACGCCTACTTCACCGGCCTCGGCAACAACAAGCGCATCGTGTTTTTCGATACCTTGATCAACTCGTTGGAGGATGAAGAACTGGAAGCGATACTAGCTCACGAGCTGGGCCATTTCAAGTGCAAGCACACGATCAAGATGCTGATTGCCACCGCCATCATGAGCCTGATCAGTTTTGCTGTTTTAGGCTGGCTAATCGATCAGACATGGTTTTACGACGGGCTAGGCGTAGCGCAACCGTCGCATGCTGCCGCCCTGTTGCTGTTCATGCTGGTATCATCGTCGTTTACCTTTTTTATCCAGCCTATCAGCGCCTATTTCCAACGCAAGTTCGAGTTTGAAGCAGATAACTTTGCCTCAGCCCATGCCAAAGCTGAGAAACTGGTCAGCGCCCTGGTCAAACTGTTTGAAGAAAACGCCAGCACCTTGACGCCGGATCCGCTGTATTCCGCATTCCATTACAGCCACCCGCCTGCGGCCATTCGCATTGCCAATTTAGAATCGAAAATACGTGCCTGAGTTGCTTGAAGGACTCGTCATCTCCCATTTAGGCCAGGGCATTGCGGTTGAATATGACGACAAAATTGTGCTGTGCCAAACCCTGCGCAAGCTTGAAACCGTCGCAGTAGGCGATAAGGTTTTATGGACGCAATCTTCGCCCGACCAAGGCCGCATAGAACAAATCCTGCCCCGGCGTTCGCTGTTGATGCGCCCGTCCAGAAACGGCAAGGTTCGCCCGGTTGCCGCCAATATCGACACCGTTTTTGTCGTCTTTGCAGTCGAGCCTTATTGCGATTTTTTACTGGTAGACCAGTATCTGGCGATTTGCGAGAACCGCAATATCGATGCGGCGCTAGTGCTGAATAAAACCGACCTGGAGCAATCGACCGGCATTGAACAGGAGCTGCTGGACTACACCAATCTGGGCTACGCACTGTACCGAGTCAGCGCCACCAAGTCCTCTGGACTGGATGAACTAAAGAGAGCTTTAAAAGACCAAGTCAGCATTCTGGCGGGGCAATCCGGCGTCGGTAAGTCATCGCTGACCAATGCGATCATTCCCGACAAGGAACTGAAAACCAACACCATCTCGGCAACTACCAAACACGGACGGCATACCACCACGGCGGCCACGCTGTACCACATGAACGAAGGCGGCGATCTGATCGACAGCCCCGGCGTCGCCATCTTCGGGCTAGCGGGTCTATCCGAGCAACAACTGGCTTACGGCTATCGTGAATTTCAACCTTTGCTTGATCAATGCCAGTTTAAGGACTGCCGTCATCTGGTTGATAAGGGCTGTGCGGTACGGGCGGCGTCGGAAAACGGCGACATTTCAATGACCCGGTATCAGCGGTTTTTGAAGCTTAGGGAGAAAATGCCTACGGCGTAGACTTTTGCTAGAGGTTCGGCATGGCTCGAAAATTTTACAAAATACGCCATGTTGGGTACGCTGTGCGTACGATTACGTACAACCTACACTAATGTTCTGTCGATACGAAGCCAGGTAGGGTTAGCTTATTGAGCGTAGCGAGATAACGCAACCGACAACATACGGTAAAATTTACGCTGCTCTCGGGTTACGCTTTTAGCTTTCGCAAAAAACCTAACTCAACTACTATTAATTGCGTGTTGTCCAGAATCCAGACTAACCATTACCACCGGCATGAAGCCAATGATTTTAGGAGAACTCTCATGCCAGAAATAAGCCGATTTTTTGGAATCATTATCACCATGTATTGGAATGACCATAATCCCCCGCACTTCCATGCTCAATACGGCGAACATGAAGCCATAATCGATTTAAACGGCATGGTCATGGAAGGCAAAATACCGCGCCGTGCGTTGTCTATGGCGTTAGAATGGCTGGCATTGCACCGTGACGAATTACTTGAAAACTGGACGCGTTGCAAAGAAAGAAAACCCTTGTTAAACATTGACCCCTTGGAGTAAGCAATCATGCTGCATGTTAATCAAGCAAAATACTTAACCGACTACCGCGTATGGCTTTCTTTTGATAATAACGTCAGTGGGGAAATAGATTTACTTCCTGAATTATGGGGGGAGATGTTTGAACCTCTTAAAGATAAAGCTCTATTTTCAACGGTTAGGGTTGATCCAACATTAAAAACAATTGCATGGCAAAACGGAGCCGATTTCGCGCCTGAGTTTTTATTGGAATTGCTTGAACAACAAAACTCAAGCGAAATGAATTAAAATTCTTGTTTGTTGGTGTTTAATGCATTTGCGCTTGTGTACCCTAGCGGGGGCGGGTTTGCAACCCAATCCCTATCGTTGTTATAAGGCTAAATCAAACATTAATAATAGTTTTCCAAATCAATCTTAATGGTTATGAGGATACGATTATGAACATATTGATTACTGGCGGTACCGGTTTTATAGGGCATGCGCTAACTAAAACCCTGATCGATCAAAGCCATGCGGTTACGGTGCTAAGCCGCAGCCCGGATAAGGTCGCCAAGCTATGCGGGGCTGGCGTTAATGTGCTGAGCAGTCTCTCTCACCTTAAAGCAGAAGACAACTTCCAGGTCATCATCAATCTTGCCGGTGCGCCGATTGTCGACGCCCGCTGGAGCGAGGCTCGCAAGCAGCTGATCCGGGATAGCCGTATCGGCCTGACCGAACACTTAATAACCTGTATAGCCCGCATGAATGTCAAACCCGAATTGCTAATCAGCGGCTCCGCTATCGGCTATTACGGCGATCAGGGCGACACGGTGCTGACCGAACAATCAACCCCCTATGAAGATTTCTCGCAGCAGCTTTGCGCCGATTGGGAAACGACTGCAAAAGAGGCCGAGCAGTTCGGCGTCAGGGTCTGCCTGATCAGAACCGGCTTGGTCATCGCCGACGGCGGCGGTTTTTTGCAACGCATGTTGCCGCCGTTTCGCTTAGGGCTAGGCGGGCGCTTGGGCGACGGGCGGCAGTGGATGTCCTGGATTCATCGTCAGGACTGGATCAATATCGCGCTGACCATGATCGCCGATTCAACTATGCGCGGCGCTTATAACGCGACCGCCCCTAACCCGGTCACCAATGCCGAATTCACCCGGATACTGGCGCAATGCCTGAAACGCCCCGCCCTGCTGCCGGTTCCGGCCTGGCTGCTGAAAATACTGCTCGGCGAAATGTCGCAACTGGTATTGGGTAGCCAGCGCGTGATGCCGGAACGGCTGCTGGCTCAGGGGTTCAAGTTTCAGTATGAGGAGCTTGCCGCTGCGTTGAATGAGGCGTTGTCGCATAACTCAACGGATTAATTTGCCCTGCATAGCCACCAGTAACGCGGCGACAATACCCAGGCTCATGAGACCTACGCCCCAGAGAAAATAGCGAAACATCAAATCATCGCAATCGTAGGTTCTTTTATGCTGAACAAGAATCCAATAGCTGACTATAAATGACGTAACGGCAGGCACTTGCAACATTGGGCTGAGGAAGCGCCCCCAGGGATCGTTCGGTAAGTATCTAAAAAGTCCGGGGAGTCGCTATTTTTGCGAAAGCTTTTATGGGCATCCCTGCCCAACAAGCAGCAAAAACTACGCGACCGCTCATGCCTGCGACTGCCCCAGCCGTCCTGCTTCATTCGTTGGATACCCAGCAAGGGGTATCCAACAT
>JANYKK010000061.1 GCA_025361585.1 Methylobacter sp.
GATGAGATTTACAGAATAGACAAAACTTGTTAGGCTTTCGGCTTGTTTGGCGTTTATCTTTTTGGATGAAACGCCATTCACTCTAGCCGAATCATTATTGCCCTCTAATTAACCACCAAGGACTGTTATGAAAAATTATAAAATTTTGACCATACTCGTGCCTCTCATGTTACTCGCAGGCTGCGCATCGACAAATAAAAGTCCAGAGGCTTCAAGTACCCTGCCGGAATCCCGCATTGAGGGAAATGTCCCCGCTAATGCGCCTTTTGCTAAAGTCAAGATTGGCATGAGTCAAGGTCAAGTGCATAGCATTCTCGGCCAGCCGACTGATACCAAAGTATATCAAACCGGCAAAATGTGGATTCCCTTCTATTTCGGCAGCGATACACATCGCACAGAGGAGCTTTATAAAGGCGTAGGCAAAATCACTTATACCGGAATGGGGATAGGCGGTGTCAACTTAACCGTTTTTAAAGCCACCTATGATCCAACCGAAAAAGGTTTTCAGGATTCAAAAAATTAAGAGACATTAAAGATTATGCCCGACAACAAACAAAACGCTTTTGATTACGACGTGGTCGTCGTCGGTGGAGGCCCGGCCGGCTCCACGGCGGCAACTTTGCTGGCGCAACACGGCCATTCGGTTTTACTCTTGGAGAGCGGCAAGCATCCGCGCTTCCACATCGGGGAATCCATGCTGCCCTTCAGCGAGCCGGTACTGCAACGCTTAGGCGTCGATTGGAGCGAAGGCAATCAATTTAAGAGCGGGGCGGTATTCATCGATGAAACGACCGATCAGCGCATGTATTTTCCGTTGAGCGTCTACCGCAAAACCTACCAGTTGGAACGCGGCCCTTTCGACCAAGTATTGTTTAAAAACGCCGCCGCCCATGGCGTGGAAACCCATGAAGAAGAAAAGGTGCTTGAGGTAGGCTGCCTGCTGGAGGGAGTGGAGATTATTTCCGACAAGGCTCAATACCGCTGCCGCTATCTGGTAGACGCCACAGGCCGTAGTGCCCTAATGGGTAAGAAAGAAAAGACCATAGAACGTATCGAAAACCTCGGCAAGTTTGCGGTGTACACCCACTTCGAAAAAATCCAGCCCGGCGAAGAGGCGGACGAACTGTTCCGTTCAGGCAGTATTTACGTGCCGGTCGTGGACATCGGCTGGATCTGGATTATCCCTATATCCGGGCGACGGCTGAGCGTAGGTTTGGTGGTGCAAAAAGAAAGACCCAAGGACTGCGACGTAGAAGAATTGCTACGCCGTTATCTGCTAGCCTCGCCGATATTGCAGCGTTTGCTGAAAGGCGCAGTACAATCCGCGCCGATCCGCATCGAAGCGGATTTCAGTTACAGCAACCAAAGCCGCTACGGCTTGCGCTACGCCTGCTGCGGCGATGCAGCCGGTTTCCTTGATCCGGTGTTTTCCTCAGGCGTATTCCTCGCCTTTACCAGCGCAGCCCGCATCGCCGACAGGATTCACGAGGGGCTACGTGAAGGCCGCGAAGCCGATCCCGATCTTCATGCCGAGGATGACGAGGCTTACCGACTCGGTTTCAACACTATGCGTTTGTTCGTGGAACGGTTCTACCAATCCAACATCGTGCATAACCTGTTTTTTGAGGCCGACCGGCAGCCGGATTTGAAAGACCAAATAGCAAGGCTGCTGTCCGGCGATTTGTGGGCCGACAACAATATCCTGCAACAAAACCTGCTAGCCGGTCGCCGACCGAATGATAAGCTGAATCTTATTACCTAACATATTATTTTTACTCATGGTTCGACAAGCTCACCACGAACGGAGTCAATATGTCACCGTTCATTCTGGGCCTGTCGAAGGATTTAATCAACGCAACAGATCCAACGCCTTTTCAACCGCTTTTTCTTTAGCTTTGCTTTTGATGGCCTTCGTCGATTTAGGCGCGCTTTCAGCTTTTTCTTTAAGTTCTTTAGCGGATTTTAAGGTTTCTACAGCTTTTCTGGTCTGTTCCGGCGTCGCTTGCTCAATCTTTTGTTTGACCGACTCCTTCACTGTTTCTTTCAGTCGGTCTTTAACCGCATCGGGGGCGTTTTCTACGCCTTCTTTTAGTTTTTGAGCATTCTCCAGCGTTTGGCTTACCTCTCCTGTCTTCTCAACAGCACCCGGTGCTACGGCTGTAGCGGTATCTTTAGCCGCCTGTTTTGCTGCTTCTTTAAGCAAACTCTGCTCGGCCAACACGGAGCTTGAGACCAATAAAAATGAACTGATTAAAATCGCTTTATTTCTCATCTGAGCATCCTTCAATAACGAGTTGATTGAACTTACAGAATACTACAGCAAATCTTAAGCCGTCATTATTTTCCAGGGGAATCTTGCCGCACCATGCCGCCACTGCAGCTGCTAATCGATTAAGGCAGAGACTGCCCAAATAACAAGGTATGCTGTTCCCGACTTGGCAGCCCTAAACGCGCGCCCATTTGCATACAGCACAACGCACCTGCGGCACTGGCGTAGCTGAGCAGCGTTTGCCACTCCAATCCGGTCGCCAATGCTGCGGCAAATGCGCCATGAAAAGCATCCCCGGCACCGGTGGTATCAATAGCCGCGACAGGGTAAGCAGGCAATGCGCCCTGCTGATTGCCGCGTTGCCAAATCAGCCCTCGTTCGCCCAGCGTGATAATGACGTTGGGCGCCAATTCGGAAAGTCGGCTTAAGGCTTTGCGTTCATCACCGGCATACTGGCCAGCAAATTTTTCTGAGCAAACCAGATAATCGACGCGGCTCATTAAGGCCAACGTTCCTTCATGCACTGAACCGGCATCCAGCACCGTTGGGATATTGGATTGCCTGGCCTTGTCAGCCAGGGGTAATGAGATAAAGGATTCATGCCCGTCGAACAGCACTACCTTTGCTGGGACATCAGTGAAATTCAGCGCGTCGTCTGATAAGGCTTGGGTGTCGCCCTTGTAATTGATCAGGCAGCGTTTGCCATCCGGTTTGACCAAGATAGTCGATAGCGACGTAGGGGAAGCACCGCGCACGACCAACTGCGTGTTGACACCGCAATCGTTGAGTTCTTGAATATGCTTGTCGCCGTATAGATCGCGTCCCAAGTAACCGGCAAAAGCCGAAGTCAAACCCAGCTTGCTAACGCAAACCGCCGCATTAGCGGCCGGGCCGCCGCCGCAACTGAGCAGGCTATCGGCAACTATCTTTTCATCGGCACCCGGATGACGGCTAACCGAAAAGATCAAATCATAAGAGGCGTGCCCTACGCACAGCACATCAACATTAACAGTCATGGCAATAAAATCTTCCGGGGTTTCCGGTCAGTGAAATTAATCGGATGGCTTAGCCGTAGGGTACGCTGCGCGTACCTTTTGCATTGGTTTTGTTGCGGTAATTTATAAAGGTACGCAGAGCGTACCCTACTTAAAAACCGAAAAAACATAAATACATAATCTGCCAAGCGCTTAACGGTGTTCAAGTCTATTAAAATCCAGCTCACCGGACAAATCAAAAAATAAAACCAAGCCTTTCTGTTATATTACGCCCCGTCATAAACCATTCGTAATCTGTATGAACAACCATCCTACCATACCCGCTGCCGAGGCCTTTAGACTGCTTAGCAGCAATAATCAAATGGCTGTCATTGATGTAAGGTCGGAAGGGGAATATGAAAAGGCGCATTTTAAAAACACGGTGAATATTCCGATACTTTCGGATGCCCATCGCCATGATGTGGGGCTGACTTATAAGACCGAAGGCTCTGAAGCCGCCAAGGCGCTCGGGCATAAACTGGTCAGCGGCGATTACAAAGCGCGGATGATTCGGCAATGGTGCGAGTCGATAAAAAGTCATCCTCAGCAACCCGCGTTGATCTTTTGCTGGCGCGGGGGGTTGCGCTCCCGGTTAGCCCAAGAGTGGATTTACCAGCAAGGGCTTGAAGTTTTCCGGGTTGATTCCGGTTACAAAGGCTTAAGGCATGAGGCGCTTAAGGTCATAGAAAATCCCGCCCCCTTTGTCGTCCTGTCCGGGATGACCGGATCGGGGAAAACCCGCTTAATCCATAAACTCCACCGCTTTGTCGATCTTGAAGCGCTTGCCAACCATCGCGGCAGCGCTTTCGGAGCGCATGTTGGAGGAATCCAGCCCCAGCAAGCCACGTTTGAAAACAAACTGGCACAAGCGCTTTACCAAGTCGCCGACAACTACGTGCTTGAGGATGAAAGCCCCAATATCGGCCGATGCCACGTGCCTGATTTGTTTTATGCCAGGATGGTTTCGGCGCCGATGGTGATGATCGAAACACCGGCTCGGATTCGGGCGCTGGAAATCTTTAAGGAGTATATCCAAGCGCCTTTTGCAGGCGGCATGCCGTTGCCTGAACTGGAAGCCCGCTTTGCAAAAAATGTCGAACGGATCAGAAACAAGCTGGGCGGCCTGGAATGCGAACATATTAAAAATATGCTGTCGCAATCGTTCCAATTCGATGCGCTGAATGAAGATTGCACAGACGTTTATCTCGATTGGATTGAGCGTTTGCTGACGCACTATTACGACAAACTCTATATCCATTCTCTGTCTTTAAAATCACGGAAGGCCTTGTTTAAGGGATCGTGGCAGGACTGTTTGGACTTTTTGACGCAGCTGCATGATGAATAACAGCTCAACTCCGATAGTTTCAGACCTGGTTTTGCTCGGCGGCGGGCATGCCAATATTCAGGTCTTGAAAATGCTGGCGATGAATCCGATAGGCGGGCTTAGGATCACCTTAATATCCGACCAAACGCATTCGCCTTATTCCGGGATGATACCGGGCTATTTGGCGGGCTATTATTCCTATGAAGAATGCCATTTCGATTTAAGACGCATCTGCGAGGAACTCGGCCAGCGTTTTATTAAGGCCAAAATCATCGGCATCGATCCGCAACGGAAAAAAATCCGGCTGGGAAACAGGGCGGAAGTCGGTTACGACTGCGCATCCATTAACGTGGGCATAGCGCCTAAAAGCATAGAAAACTCATCGACCGAGGCGGCTTTAAAGCTGGTTCCGCTTAAGCCGATTTCCAGGTTTATCGCGCACTGGAATCGGTTGTTGGCCGACCTGAAGACTTATAAAGGTAGCGATCCGTTACAGCTCGCCGTTGTTGGCGCGGGCGCATCCGGCGTCGAAATATCGATTATCCTGAAAATGCTGATCGACCGGAATAACTGGAATGCCGAGGTCAACCTTATCCACCGGCATGAATTCCTGGTCTCGGCAAAAGACCTGTCAGCCCAGAAAAGACTGTCAAAGACACTCGAAGAGCTGAACATTAAAGTCGTGCAAAACACCCAGGCGCTCAAGGAACAGGAAGATGGCCTAGTGCTTAAAAATAAGCAAGGGCTTATCCAGACTAAAGACTTTTACCGGGTGTTGACGGCCACCCAAGCTTCCGCACCGCAGTGGTTTAAACAATCGGGGCTACCGGTAAGCCAGGACGGCTTTGTAAAAGTCACCGGAAACCTGCTGGTTGAAAATGAACACGCCCTGTTTGCCGCCGGAGATTGCATACACTTTTCGCCTTCCCCTTTGAAAAAAGCAGGCGTTTACGCCGTCCGGCAAGGGATGGTGCTTGAGCATAATATCCGCGCTTTTTTCACCGGAAAGTCTGCGTTAAAAACCTTCCGTCCTAAAAAGAATGTGCTGTCTTTAAT
>JANYKK010000088.1 GCA_025361585.1 Methylobacter sp.
TTTGCGCACCCAGCACCTTATTATAGGTGCCTTCAATGATCTGTTTAGTGGCCTCGTCCAGGCTGATGCTTGCAAAACAGCTGTTGGAAAACAATAAGGCGACTGTAACGGCTTTAAGTAATTTTCTCATGGGCAATCCAAGCGCAAAATATTCGTTCAACTTAACCAGTAACAATAGAACGCGGATGGAGCGGATTTACGCGGATTTTTCTCTTTTTTATCTGCGATTTCAGCCACATCTGCGTTCCATTATCTTTAATCAAGCACCCTGAATCGACGCTGAATCTTTAGCGTAGCGACACGCCCTGGGCCAAGCTGCCGATAGCATGTCCAAACGAAGCCCCCAGCTTGCCTGCGATTTTATCCAGCAAATGTTCCTGCCGACTGAAATCAACCCGTTCTTCTGCGCCGATCAGCTCTTTGGAGACGCTGTCCTGAGTACCGATAGCATCGACGACACCCTGCTTCACGCCTTCCTCACCGGTCCAAACCAAACCTGAAAATAGTTCGGGATTTTCTTTAAGCCGGTCGCCGCGACCGGCTTTAACCGCATTGATAAAGTGCTGATGCACTTGGTTTATCAGGCTTTGCACGTAGCGCGATTCGTCTTCTTTAGGCGGCGAAAAAGGATCGAGCATGGCTTTATGCGCGCCTGCTGTAATTAACCGGCGCTCTACGCCCAATTTTTGCATGGTCTCGACAAAACCGAAGCCATCCATAATCACGCCTATGGAGCCGACTAGGCTGGAGGGATTGACAAAAATCTTGTCGGTGGCCGAGACGATAAAATAACAACCTGAGGCGCAAATATCGCTGACTACGGCATATATCGGCAACGTAGGATGCTCTTTTTTAATCTTCCTGATCTCTTCGTACACATAAGAAGACTGCACGGGGCTACCGCCCGGCGAATTGGCATTCAGGATAATGCCTTTGGTGTGCTCGTCTTTGACCGCATTTCTCAAGCTTTCGATGATGCTGTCCGCATTGGCGGGTTTGCCGTCGGCGATCATGCCGACCACATCAATAACGGCGGTATGATCTTTGCTGTCAACGCCAATCTCCTTACTGATCTTTGGATATACCGCCAAACCGAATATGGCGATCAGGTACACAAACATCAGGCCCTTAAAAAAAACACCCCAACGTCTTGCCCTGGTTTGCTCGGTGATGGCGGCTAGCGCCAGCTTTTCGATGACTTCCCGCTCCCAGCCGGGTTCGCTTATAACTTCTGATTTGTTCTGATTGTCCATGCCTTGTTAACCTCTAATAATATTCAGTAATTCTGCCGGTTGCTGTAAGCACATCATCGGATTAAATTGTTGCAAGATGTCTGCCGGATGCGCTCCGCAAGATACCGCTATCGATGATATTTGGGCGTTCATCGCCATTTGCAAGTCATGGGTGGAATCGCCGACCATTAAACTCCGTTCGTTAGTCGCATTGGCATGCTGCATAATCTGGTGCAGCATGAGCGGATCGGGTTTTGAGGCGGTCTCATCGGAACAACGGGTAATGCAAAATAAGTCTTCGGTATCTGTCGACTGCAAGGCCTGCTGCAACCCTATCCGGGTTTTACCGGTGGCTACGGCCAGTTGGTAACCGGATTGTTTCAATTCGACCAACATCTCGTAAACGCCGGGAAATAAATCATCCCGGCTTAACTGCCTGGACAAATACGTTTGCTGGTAACAGGTCGTCAATTGGGTCAGCGTTTCCGGGTCAACGCCGGGAAATAGTTTGGCACAGGCCTTGGTAATGCTCAGGCCGATCACGTCTTTTGCCGCCTGCGGCTCGGGAATGTCGTAACCGCAGTGTTTGCCCGCCGTTTGCAGGCAGTGTACGATCCAGTCTATCGAGTCGATCAGGGTGCCGTCCCAGTCGAATATGATTAAATCAAACCTGTTCTTCATGTTTTAACAAATCTTCCAATTGCTGTGGCAAAGGCGCCAAAATAGTTAACGCGACCCCGGTAACAGGGTGCTGGAATTTTAATTTTTCCGCATGCAGGAACATGCGCTTGTAACCTCGGGCTTTAAACTTCAGGTTGATTTCATCCCGGCCGTAGCGCTCGTCGCCGACGACAGGATGTCCAAGGCTTGCGGCATGAACGCGAATTTGATGGGTGCGTCCGGTTTTTGGCATGGCCTCAACCAGCGTCGAATCGCTGAATGTTTTCAAGCGCCGAAACAGCGTCTCAGCCTCTTTCCCAGCTTGGCTGATCACCACCATGCGCTCGCCGCCTTTGCTGACATTTTTCAGCAAGGGTGCGGTGACGATCAGTTTTTTCCTCGCCCATTGCCCGGCCAGCAAGGCCATATAGGTTTTGTGGATGTGATTGTCGCGAAACAGCTCATGCAGCAGTTTTAACGCACTACGTTTTTTGGCGATGATCAGGCAGCCTGAGGTGTCTTTATCAAGCCGATGCACCAACTCTAAAAAATGCGCTTCGGGTCTTAGCAGGCGCAGCCCTTCGATAATGCCGGAACTTACGCCGCTGCCGCCATGCACAGCGTAACCTGCCGGTTTGTTGACGATCATGAAACCGTCGTCTTCAAACAAAATACCCTGCTGCAACGCCGCCTGCAAACCCTGAGGCACATACGATTCTTCGCTGCGTTCGGCCACCCTGACCGGCGGAATTCGGACTATATCGCCTGCCACCAAGCGGTATTTGACATCGACGCGACCTTTATTGACCCTGACTTCGCCTTTACGGACAATCCGGTATATCCGGCTTTTAGGTACGCCCTTCAAACGGGCAATTAGAAAGTTATCCAAGCGTTGATCGCTATTTTCTTCAGTGATTTCGACCAGCTGGACTTGAGGCGTTACGGTTTTTTCTGCACTATTCATAGCGTAAATAATACCAGTATCTGCTTATGAATGATTCTTTAA